>JBHEPQ010000307.1:0-13911 GCA_046260215.1 Chromatocurvus sp. | reverse complement strand
AGCACTATGCGCAAGCCACCCTGTTCTTCGAAAGTCAGACGGCAGTCGAGCAAGCGCATATTGCGGCCGCCTTCCGCTTCGAGCTGAGCAAGGTCGGCGTCACCGCCATCCGCGAACGGATGGTGTCCTCGCTGGTGAACGTTTCAGCGGAACTGGCCGCAGAGGTCGCGGTCGGTCTGGGCATGGAGGTGCCCGACGCCATGCCCAGGGCCATCGCCGATGCGCAGGCACCGGAGGTGAGCGTTTCTCCCGCCCTGTCGCTGATGGCGCTGCCGGGTGACGTCGGTATCCGCACACGACAGATTGCGGTGTTGGTCGAGAATGACGTCCACCACGCCTCGCTCGTCGCACTTCATGGCGCGTTGACCGATGCTGGCGCGGTGGTTCATTTCGTGGGGCCACGGGTGGGCATGTTCGTCAGCGACTCCGGCGAACAAATTGAAGCGAACAAGTCGATGGAGAATTCGCCGGGGTTCCTGTTCGATGCGCTGGTGGTGCCCGATGGCAGCGAGGCCGTCGATGCGCTCGCGGCCAATGGGCATACGATGGAGTTCATTAAAGATCAGTTCATGCACAGCAAGACGATTCTCGCTTTGGGTGCCGGACGGGAGTTGCTGGAAATGGCCGGCATCGGGGCAGCGATGGACGAAGATCCGGGCATCCTGCTGGCGGATGGCGCCAAAGCGGCCGGGATCGCGTCGGCATTCATCGAAGCGATCGCCGCCCATCGCCATTTTTCCCGCGACAGCGACCCAGCTATCAAATGAGGCAGCGTGCCCGACGACGCCGGTCGCGGGTCGGGGAAGCATGGACTTGCAGCTTTGTCGGGTCTCGATCCGCCCGACTCATCTGCGCCACGCTGCTGTGTTGCACCGTCTTTATGTTCACCTCAGTGGCTGCCCAGCAGCCAGAAGGTGGCGAGGGCGGTGGCGAGGATGGGCCGGTGCTGGAGAAAGTGCCGGAAGGGAAGCCCGATGTTCCAGGGAAAGTCGACGTCCAGCCCGTCGCCAGAGACGACGACATCAAGCAGCGACTCACAGACATTCTAAAAGTGACAGGCTGGTTCAGCGAGTCCAGGGTCACTGTTCAGGAAGGCATCGTTTTCCTGAAAGGAACGACGAAAAATGATGAATCCAGGCAATGGGCCGGGAGTTTAGCGAAAAATACCGAGGGCGTGGTTGCCGTCGTCAATCAAATCGAAGTGGTCCCCGGTTCGGTCTGGAATTTCGACCCAACTTTTCAGGTGCTGAATGATCTGGTACGCGGATTCATTCGGTTGCTGCCCTTGATCGTGGTGGCGGTGGTCATCGTTGCAATTTCATGGATCTTCGCCAGGTTTATGGTGCGCTTACTGCGTCGCAGGCTTCTGGCTCAATCCGGCAGCCGGCTTTTGCGCGAAGTAATGGCCCGGGCCGGCGGAATCCTTGTCATGCTTGTTGGTCTCTACCTGGTGCTGCGCATCGCCGGGCTGACGCAACTCGCGCTCACTCTGGTGGGCGGCACAGGCCTGATTGGTCTGGTGCTGGGCATCGCCTTTCGCGACATCGCCGAGAATTTTCTCGCCAGTCTCTTTCTGAGCTTGCAGCAACCGTTTCGCGAGGGTGATCTGGTCGAGGTGGCGAGCGTCACGGGTTACGTTCAGCGGCTGACCGCGCGCACGACCATTCTCATGACACTCGACGGCAATCAAGTGCAAGTGCCCAATTCGACCATCTTCAAAAGCACGCTGCGCAACTTCACCAGCAATTCCAATCGCCGCGAGGATTTCATTGTGGGTATCGGTTATGACGATTCCATCACTTGTGCCCAGGAAATCGCCTTGAAGGTGCTCGCTGAACACCCCGCCGTTTTGCAGGAACCCGAGCCCCTGGTGCTCGTGGAAAACCTGGGTGCGTCCACGGTAAACCTGCGGGTCTATTTCTGGCTCGATGGCGACCAGCACAGCTGGTTGAAAGTGAAATCGTCGGTCATCCGGTTCATCAAACGGGCCTTCCAGGATTCGGGAATCTCGCTGCCGGACGAAGCCCGCGAACTCATCTTCCCTCACGGTGTGCCGGTACGCATGATTGAAGGTGAAAGCGCTGTAGAGCCAGACAAGCCAATTTCGGCAAAGCCGAGCGCAGAGCCCGAGGTAGTCTCGACCAGGGCGGAAGCCGGCCTGCAAAGCGAAGCCGGGGAAATCAAGGAGCAGGCTCGCAGATCCTGGACCCCTGGGGAAAATCTCTTAACTTCATCGTCGTCGGAGGATGCCCGTTAACGGCGCGTGGGCGTCGATAAAAAAAGGACACCCTGAGCCAGCCATAGCGAAGATTTGTACCTGCCGAGCAGTGCGTGCGCTATCGAACGGAACAAGCCTGACGATGCGACTAACCTAGTCGAAACATTACAGAGAGGGGTGAGTCATGGCTGAAATTATTTATACAGAACCGGAAACAGTGGGACCGCGCCGCACGGCGGCAGGCATCGATGACGTGTCGGATCGGAACAGCGCCGTATCCTGGCCGGCGATTTTTGCCGGAGCGGCAGGCGCTGCGGCGTTGTCGCTGGTGTTGCTGATTCTCGGCACCGGTCTGGGTCTGTCCGCAGTATCCCCGTGGAGCATGGAGGGCGTTAATGCCGCCACGTTTGGTTTCGCGACGATTGCGTGGCTGAGTTTCATCCAGTTTGCCGCGTCCGGCACGGGCGGCTATCTGGCCGGGCGACTGCGTACCAAATGGTCGGCGGTGCATACCGACGAGGTGTTCTTCCGCGATACGGCCCACGGCTTTCTTACCTGGGCCGTCGCATCGTTGCTGACAGCCGCGGTGCTGACATCAGTGGCGGGCGCCATCATCAGCGGCGGCGTGCGTGCGGGGGCGGAAGTGGCCGGCGGAGCGGCGAGTGCTGTCGGCACGGTTGCCGGAACCGCGGCGGACTCGGCTGCGACGCTGGCCGGCGGGAGCGGCTCCGACGAGGTCAGCAGTACCATCGAGTACTTCGTTGATACATTGTTCCGTGGTGATCCCGCGGGCGGGGGTTCCGCTGCTGGAGAGGTACGCGAACTGGCGCGTGAAGCTTCCGAGATCCCCGTCGGCGAGGTCACGCGGATACTCGCGCGCGCACTGCGCACCGGTACGTTGCCGCAAGACGACAAACGCCATATCGGTCGACTGATCGCAGAGCGGACCGATCTGAGTCAGCAGGACGCTGAGCAGCGCGTGTCGGAGGGCTTCGAGAAAGTCCAGACCACGCTGAAAGAAGCGGAAACCACAGCCCGTGAGGCTGCGGATGAAGCGCGTGAAGCGTCAGCCTACGTTGCGCTTTGGATGGTTGTAACACTGCTGATTGGCGCATTCACGGCAAGCCTGATGGCGGTCTTTGGTGGACGTCAGCGTGATGCCTGAATTACACCCGATTAATTTAAATGAAAGGAGGTTATCGTGAGTTCAATATTACTTTGGTTGCTCGGGGTTCCAATCCCTCTCATCATCCTGATCGCTTTGATCTTTTAGGAGGCTGTCGCACTTAGCGGGTCGATAGCGGGGTGTCCGCCGTCGATCATGCTAAGTCCGGCAGCCTCGCGGGTCGTGCGATTCGTCGTGCCTGTGTATGCTCTGGGCTATACCTGCCCTTAGCAATTCGAGGCGGGCAGGGCCGTAACTACAGGATTAAACAGATGTTTTTTAGTGGATGGGACAGTCTGCTGCGAACCCTGATCGTCGGGGTGCTGGCTTACGTTGCGCTCGTCGTGTTCCTTCGCGTCGCGGGGCCGCGGACACTCGCCAAGATGAACGCCTTCGACCTGGTCGTGACCGTCGCCCTCGGTTCAACTCTGGCGACCGTCCTGCTGGCTAAAGATGTCGCCCTGGCCGAAGGGGTGTTGGCCTTCGCGTTGCTCATCGGCCTGCAGTTCGCCGTCACCTGGTCCAGCGTCCGGGCGCGATGGGTGCGGCGGTTGGCGGCGGGGGAGCCGCTGATGCTGTTTTACTGCGGCGAGTTCCTGCCGGCGGCCCTGCGCCAGGCGCGGGTGACCGAAGACGAAGTACGGGCGGCGGTGCGCTCGGTCGGGGTCGACTGGTTGGAGCAGGTGGGCGCAGTCGTTCTGGAGACCGACGGCTCGTTCAGTGTCGTCCGGCCGGGCGAGGGTGGCAACGATTCCAGTCTCGTTGGCGTCGACGGAGTCAGGAAGTACCGCGAGTCCGCCGAACGGTAATAGTGCCCACCGGTTAGTACTGCACGGCTATGTGGGCAACTGCACCGACACGGCAGTGCCTTGTTGCCTATCATTCTAAATCCAGCCGGCCGGCACCAGCCGGACTGGTAAACCGAACCCAATGACGCAGTCCGCCTGTCGGTGCGCCGCCTAACAGTTTTAGGAGAAATTCATGAAAAAGAAACCGTATATCAAGAAGCAATTGCACGAGTTGTTGTATCAGGCCCTCGAGACAGAACGCGGGGGTATAACGATCTATAAAACCGCGCTGTCGTGTGCACAGAACCAAGGCCTTAAGGGTGAATGGGAGGAGTACCTTGAGCAGACACGCACTCACGAGCAGGTGCTGCTGAAAGTGTTCAAGGAGCTGGGGTTGAAACCGGACACCAAATCGCCGGGCCGGGAAGTGGTGGCGCACATCGGGGATTCGCTGGTCGCCGCGATGGAAATGGCGAAGGCAAAAGGCAGTGCCTCAGCCGCGCAACTCGTGGCCGCCGAGTGCGTGGTTCTCGCGGAAACCAAGGATCACCAGAACTGGGAGCTGATCGGGCATCTGGCAGAGCATGGCCAGGGAGAGGAAACCGGCGCACTCAAAGCCGCGTTCGAATTGGTGGAGCAGGAAGAGGATCATCACCTCTATCACACGAAGGGTTACGTCCGCGAACTGTGGATCGAATCGCTCGGCTTGCCGGCAGTGCTGCCGCCCCCCGAGGAGGTGAAAAAGGTTGAAACCGCGATCGGTGCCGCGCGGGCGGAGAACATGCGCGAGGACATGCTGCAACCGAAGCACTGACGGATGCCGGGTGGTATCCGGTCAAGGGTTTTTTCCGGCCGCACATAGAAAAGGCAGGGGCTTTCGCCCCTGCCTTTTATCCCTTCCACCATAAGTGGCGTGTGCTGGAAATTCAATCCCACGTTTCAAACTCCGGCGCAGAGCGCAGATTCTCACGGCTAGCCGCAGTTTATGCTCACCAGAAGTGCCTGATCACGTTATTCCAGCGCCGAGCGCAGTGTGGGATGTCGCACGGAAACTTCGGGCGTGACGTGTAAAGATGAGGTGTATCTCGACCCGTTCGCAAGCGGCCGCACGCCGGTGCCTGAACGGCATTCCATCTCACACAGGAGCACAGCCATTGGATCTGTTACGCATTATCATCGCGATCTTCCTGCCACCGCTCGGCGTCTTCCTGCAGGAAGGCATCGGCAAGCATTTCTGGATCAACATTCTGCTCACGTTGCTCGGCTATATTCCCGGCATCGTTCACGCTGTGTGGATCATCGCCAAACGATGAACATGGCACTCGCGTCAGCGCGCGGCGATGCTGACGGCTGACGCGCCACAGCGCCTGTCTGCCGACACGCGCACGCGCGTGCACCGGCTCGCGCGGCTGATGGACAGCTCGATCCGTCTGCCCGGCGGTTTCCGCATCGGGGTCGACGGGCTCATCGGGCTGGTGCCGGGGGTCGGCGATCTCGCGGCCGCCGGGGCGTCGTTCTACATCGTCGCGCTGGCGGCGCGCGCCGGTGTGCCCACTTTCACGCTCGTGCGCATGGTGCTGAACATCGCGCTGGATACCATAGTCGGCGCGATCCCGCTGCTCGGGGACGTGTTCGATGTCGCGTTCAAAGCCAATCTGCGCAACGTCAGGCTGATGGATGCGTATCTGGATCGAAGCGCATCGCGCTGATCGCGGTCGCCGCCTTGCGCGCTTTTTCCACAGCATAGCCGTTCCGGGCAACCTTTGAGCGGCCCTGTGCAATAACGGCGGAGGATGCAATTATGGCTCAATCACCACGCCTGACTATGGACAGGCTGCGTTTTGTTTTCAGTCGGATTGAAGAGCGTTTGTGGATCAAGCCACTGGTGCTTTGCGTACTTTCTATTGGGGGTACATTCCTCGCCAGGCTGGCTGACGATACGGGGCTTTCAAGCGTGTTACCCAAGATCAGCCTGGATTCTGTCGAGACCTTACTGTCCATCATGGCGTCCAGTATGCTGGTTATTGCGACTTTTGCGGTAGGTTCCATGGTGGCCGCTTATGCATCCGCCAGTGCCGGTGCGACACCTCGTTCCTTACCAATTATTATTGCTGATGATGTTACCCAGAACGCATTGTCAGCGTTTATTGGCGCTTTCATCTTCAGTATTGTTTCTCTGGTAACCATCCAGAATGACATGTTTGACTCTGCAGGTCGGTTTGCGATCTTCGCGCTGACCCTGCTGGTGTTCGCCATCGTCATCATCACTTTCGTTCGCTGGGTGGACAGGATTGCCCGGCTGGGCCGGGTGGTGAACACCATTGAGCGAGTGGAACAGACCGCCGCCGACGCACTGGATCGCCGCCGTCATGCGCCCACGCTGGGCGCTTTGACAGTCTCCCTGCGTCAGGCCGAGGCCAGGGGCGTCTGCGTATATTCGTCGACGGTGGGTTATGTTCAGCATATTGATGTGGTGACGTTGCAATCCTGCGCTGAAACGCTCAACTGTCGCGTGATGGTGACCGCGTTGCCGGGTGCATTTGCGTGCGCAAGTCGTCCGCTGCTTCGGATTGAGGGGGGCGAGGCGTTCAAGCCAGACGACTTTTCCAGCGCCTTCACGATTAGTTCAAACCGTAGCTTTGAAGATGATCCCCGCTTCGGGCTTCTTGCCTTGTCCGAGATCGCCGACAAGGCGCTGTCGCCCGGCATCAATGACCCGGGAACCGCGATCAATGTCATTGGCACAATGGTGCGACTGTTTACGCTTTGGCAATCCCCGCTTGATAAGGACCGATTAAAGGCGATCACCTATGACCGTGTATCGGTTCCACAACTGGTGATCGATGACCTGTTCGACGATGCCTTTACGGCAATCGCCCGTGACGGCGCGGCTATCGTTGAAGTTTCCATCCGGCTGCAGAAAGCGTTTTGCGCGTTGGCCGAAACAGATGACCCTGCGATGGTCGCCGCCGCCAAAAAACATTCACGGCTGGCACTGGTGCGTTCGGAGCGTGCCATGTCACTTGAGGAAGATATCGATACTGTGCGTAAAGCGGCGGCGTTTTCGGTCACGTGAGTTCAGGACGAACAGACGGCCAGCGGACAGACGTGCTGGGGAGAAGCGTACCAATAGCCCGCCCCGAGCAAATGAAAAACCTGAAACTACGGGCGTTGTCGCGCGGACGATAAGTTGCGCGATCAAAGCACTGACGAATGCCGCGTGCTGAATCCTCACGACCTTGCTCTGCGGGCAGTGAGCAGAACCGCTGCGATGCGATCGGTGTCCGCGTAGGCTGGCTCTGCCAGTTCTTCGCCGAACACGTCCGGGTCGAGTTCCTGATAGTGCCATTCGAGGGAGGAATCGTCGAGAAGCGGCGCGACCGAAGCGTGGAACCGGTCCGTACTGTCGATGATGGCAGTGCCCGTATACAGCAGCAGTGTGCCGCCGGGGGCCAGCCTCGTTCTCGCCAGGTCCGCAATCGCCAGAGAAAGTCCTTCGCCGAAGCTGCCGCCACCGTGTCGGTAGGTGCGCTCCTGCGCATCGAGCAGGTAAGGAGGATTGGCGACGATTAAATCAAAGTCCCCGTCAACGCTGTCAAGCAGATCGGAGTGTTGAGCCACGATGCGCGCGGCGCCTGCGAGCCCGGCGTTGACGGCGGTGTATCGCAGGGCCATATCGTTGATGTCCACAGCAAACACCTCGGCTTGTGGCCGTTCGAGCGCTACGATCACGGCACCAGGGCCGGCGCCGCAGCCGATGTCGACGGCACGCCGGAGGTGCACATCACCGGCAAGATATCGAGCGATTGCGTTCGCGAAGCGGTAAGTGTCGGGTCCGAAGAAAATAGCGTCAGAGGCCGTCGTCGGATAAGCCGAGTGCAGAAACAGTTGGCCGCGTAGCGTCGAAGCACGCACTCGCGAGATCCAGCCATCCCCCTGTGTTTCCAGCACATCCGCATTGCGCATCGCTTCGAAAAGTTGGGGCGTTATAACACCCCCCTCCCTGAAGGGGCGACTCCAACCGAAGATGTCTTTTGTGTTGCGCGCCCAGGCATTCTTCAAGCGTGAATTGACGCGAGCATGGGTCGCCGGTGTTACGGTGGTGAATGCGTACCCGGTAGCTTTGAGCGCCATCGCAAGATGCAGCAGAGAGTCGTCTGACATGGGGAACCCTACCGGCTGAACAGGTCAGCATAGAGTCGCGTTGCCGCCAGCCCCACGGGCGTCGGGTGGTTCGCTGGCGAGAGCATACCTGCTAACACGGCGAACGCCTGCGCCTTCGTGTCGACCCCGTTCAACTGCTGGAAAAGAGCATCAATGTCTGCGCAGCTGCCGGGGCGAGGTTCCCCGCCGTGGTGGGCGATGATCTGTTCGATTGTGGCTCCGGTCGTGGCTCCACTGGGCAGCACTGCGGCCGCCCCTTCGACAGGCCCTGCGGTCTGGCGTCTGCGAAAGCGGTTTGGGGTTCGCGCGGTAGCTGTCGTGCCTGCATCGGCCAGAATCCAGTCCCTCAGGAGTTGCTGCTCGTAGCCGTCGAAGACGCCGAACATGGGCGCCTGCTCATCGGTCAACAAACGCCAGAAGCGACTTTGCTCCGGGCTCTCGCCGCGCCGGATCCATCCGGCAGATTGCAGAGCCCTCAACAGCTCTGCAATCTCGCCCGGCGAAGAGAGCCAGTCGCTCACCGACCGGCCCCCGACGAGGCAATAGTCCGAATGCAGATTTGCTCCGATCAAAGCCTTGTCGGCTAAAACCCGCAGCAGCTCTTGTTCGTGATCGAAGGCCCTGATCACCTGATTCGTGCCCATGCCGACGAGGTTTAAGCGGTAGCCGTTACCGACGCGACGATGAAACTCCACGACATTGCCGATTCTCGGCGCGCAATCGAGCACGCTTTGCAAGGCCTTGCGCGCATGTCCGGTTGAGGCATTATCAATGGTCACGTGCAGGCTGAAGTAGTACGGGTCGATGTCGAGTTCGTTCAGTTCGTAGGCGGTGATCGGCAAGTGCAGCGGCAACTGCTCGTAGCCGAGATTGAAACCGATCAGTTCCGGCAAGAACTCATGGGCGTGGTGAGCAAGAGCGAGCTGTACGGCACCTTGAGTGAAGTGCTCGTTAGGGCCGTCCTGCCACTTATCGCAACCATACCGGGCGAGCAATTGCTTGTAGAGCAGCACATGGTTTTGCAGCGCATTGCCGCAGCCGAGCTCTTCGAGATAGGTTCGGATAAGCGGCGCGAACCGCGGATCCTGCCAGCGCTGTAGCAAGCCATAGAGCCAGGCGCCGTCCACGAGCTTCGTGGGCGCAACTGTGCGAAGAAAGTACATCGCATGCGAGCGGCAGCTGAAGTAGCGCCGCGGCGAGCCGGCATGCCGCTCGTCGAGGTAGCGTCGGTAAGCCTGTGCCGCTTGATCGTGGGCGTTGCGTAACACACTCGGCAATGACCGCATTTCGGTGGGGAAGTCTGTGTCGATCGCAGCTGCCACACTAAGTTGTTCCAGCAGGAAGGTGCGCGATGTGGAGCGCGTCAATTCGTCGATCTGGCCTACTATGCCGCCGCGTTCGTCTAACATCGCGAAGTAGAGCTGCCTGCTACCCCCGTGCTGTGGTGCCAAATAGGGGGGGCTCGCCAGCCGGATGTTACGTGGTACAGAATACATCATCACTATATGTTCTCTGATTCATGTCCTCTGACCCTCTTACTAGAATGCTATTGGTTGGTAACGTAAGGTTCTCTTAACGCAATCGGCGGGAAGGTTTCGAGCCATATCGAGAACGCCTTACACCCGACTCTATGGCGCTCGCGAGGGGAGTTAATGTGGGACAAACGCGATCACCATCTTGGAAGTATATCGTGCGCCGCATCACCGCACGGGTCTGTTCGGTGCCCCACTCACAGACGGCCAGATTGCTCAACATTGGACTGGGATGATTCGTGAAAAAGTGCGGTGAGTGTGGTCTCGAACGGTGTCTGCGGTTCGCAAGACGACGCAAGACGTAAGCTTCATCCTTTTATGTACATAGCGTCTCATATGTTTGACGGCGGCAACGCTCCTCAGTCACAAGGCTGCGTTACGACGTCCTCTCCAGCAAAGTGACCTTGCGGTCACGGGGTCGTTTGCCGTTCACCATCTTCGATCTTCTCATCTACCTGCTTCCCTTCCGTGCGGTTTGTATCCGGTTCTTGCTGCTCGGCTTCTGCGCCAGGCTCCAGGCTCAGTTCGATGAAAACGGGAAAATGATCGGATCCCCAGGCGGGCCCTGTCTCCATGCGCACGAGCTTAAAATGATCGGAGTGGAAGACGTGATCGAGCGGCCAGCGCAGGAGCGGGTTCATGGCGTTATAGGTGTTGTACATGCCCCGCCCGATGCGTGGGTCGAGCAGGCCACTGGCTTTCTGAAACAGGGTCGTGGTATAGGACCATGCGACATCGTTGAAATCCCCTGAAATAATCGTCGGCCGGTCGCGCTTTTCCGCCTCCCGGCCTACGATCAGCAGTTCCGCGTCTCGTTGCGTGGTCTCGGTCGCATGCTTCGGGTTGGGTGGATCGGGGTGAACGAAATGCATAAAGACCCGGTCACCTGACGGCAATACCACCTGCATGTGCATCGACGGGATACTGTCTTTGAGAATGAAGCGGACCTCGGGATCGATTATTTCCAGTCGACTGTGCAGGAGCATGCCATAGGAGTTGTCGAGCGGGTATTTGAGCGTGTGCGGATACGTCTCTTCCAGTGGCCTGAGCGCTTCCTCCCACCACTGGTCAGTCTCCATGGTGAGGATCATGTCCGGATCATATTCGCGCACCATAGCCAGAAAAGCTTCCGACTCCCGGTTGTCGATGAGCACGTTTGCAACGAGCAGGCTGAGCCTGATGTCGTGCGAAGGTGATTCAGCCGACAGTACCTGCCTGGGCATCAGCGGCGTGTACGGAAACATCTTCACTACCTGGTATGCGACGGCCAGCACCAGTAGCCCGAGCACGACGGATTCGTAGACGTGTTGTGGTTTCCAGAAATAGAGATAGAGCGCAAGCAGTACGATGCCTGCGATGGTGATCTGCGCTCGCGGAAAATCAAAAACGCGAATCCACCATTGGTCGAAGCGCAGTAGTGGTAGCGCCGTAGCAATCACCAGCAGCAGAGCCAGTACGACCAGAACAGTTTTCATATACCCACACAGATTTTCATATACCCAAACATGCGTTGAGCTGTCATTGAGTCGAACTCGAACGGCGGCACGACTTGTGATCATGCCGTGAACGATCCTCGTGGGTGCATGCAGTCACTGCGGGTCACTACGCGCCGGTCCTGCGCAGTTACAAACCAGTTCTTGTTGATGATGGCCCGTGTGGAGCACACGAACTAGCTGAACTGAAGTATCAGCATCGCTGTGCACAACATTTTAATGGCCGGTGGTGCGCGCGTGGGATCTTGTCGTGGATCAGCGGCGGTCGCGGTCGGTGGCATCTTCGATGGCATCGCCCGTCTGCTCGACCTGGTCGTCAACTTTTTCACCCGCCTTCTCGACAGGACCTTCCTGTTCGCAGCCAGTCTGCGTGATCATGAGGATACCTGCGAACAGGGCGGCTACAATAGTTTCGCTGAGTTTCATGGTTTTTTCGCTCCGAGTTGATTGCTTAAATACACAGAATCCGCACCGAAGTCGGTAAAGGCGCAGATTGCATTTATGGGACTCATGGTGATTGTTATCCCGTAGCCAGTAAGGCTGGATTTATCATGAGGCCATGCGGGAGAATAATCTGTGCGGTGTCGTACACAAAGGCCCAGATAGATTTGCAAATGCCGCGATGCCGCCGATGCCAGGGTAAAGGATTGTTGCCGGACGAGAAATGAAAACGGCAGCGACTTTCGCCGCTGCCGTCTATTCCACTATAAGTGGGGGAAAGGAATTTACTCAGCGCTTTTAAATTCCGGTGCAGACATCAGTCCCTCACGGGTCAGGTTAATCTTCAGTCCTTTGTCATCAGGAGAGCTGGATCTGGTTACATCATCCCAGCCAATGGCTACGTCTTTCTCGCCCATGCCCAGGAATCCGCCGACACCGACGACAATAGCCACGACTTGACCCTTGTCATCAATAATCAGGTCGCTTACCGAGCCGACTTCCTCGTCATTAGTGGTTTTAACCTCGGCACCGATCAGGTTGCTCGCGTGTGTGCCATCAGCAGGAGCAGCGGATAGATAACCCTTGTTCTGCATTTGAGACTGCTCGCCTTGTGCACCAGGCATACCTTGCATAGATTCCTGGTCGCGCTGTTGAGTGCCCTGCATTTCACGATCAATTTCTTCGTCAGCAGGTCCTTGAGCCAGTACAGAACTTGTGCCTAAGGTTATAGCTGGTGTAATCAATGCACAAAAGGCAATTGAATGTAGTTTTTTCATGTGAATCTCCAAGTATGTTAGTCGGAAGAAATGTCCGGTTTAACTGCTTCATCAAAGCTTTTCCTCCCCGGCATCATTACCGGAAAGGGGACTGAATCGCCATGACATATGGAATTCAGGATGAGGTTCTAATGTAGGCCGAAGGCGTTGCCCCGTCTGTTCGCTGACGTACTTAGGCGGGGCAGGTAGATTTGAAGATGTAACGAAAGTCTTTCAGTCTGTAACTCGCCAGCCAGTCTTGCGCCGAACGGGTCCGACAACCACTGCGAGAATTTATTCATGCCTCCGATCATGGGCGGAGTAACCGACCGATGTTTGCGAAGTCGGGATTGGTCATTTCCCGGTTGCTGCCAGCGAGACCACGCACGCATCGTGCTCACCCTGCGGCCAATGCCCGGCTCCAGCGCGGTTCACGAGCACCATTGTTCTCCGCCAGCGCCGGCTCGGCCAGCGCTTTATTGATTGACATAACATTACATAACTTTACAAAAATTGACATAACTTAGGATTGCCGGTAAGGTGCCGGACAGATTCAAGTACAGTTCGTGAGTCGCAGGAACGCCCACTCTCAGCTTAAATATAAACGAACGTTTTGTCAGTGCGGTGGCGCACCAAATCGTTGTTTGTCATCCTGTACCGGAGTCCCCATGCGCCTTCAATGTGCACTTGCAGGGTCGATTCCAGTGCTTTCAGGTAACTTTTTAGGAGACTGCGGTGCGATCATTTACGTGTTCAACCCTTTCCATACTAGCGTTAACAATAACCGGACTTCTGCCATTGGCATTTCCGCTGCCTGTCCATGCCAGCGAAGGCGGCTATCGCCTGCTCGAACTGGATGGCTACAAGGTGAAGTGGGGAGACCAGCGGTTGGGCGTGGGGGCCAGCATCAGCTATGCTTTTGCCGGGAAGGCGCTGCGCTTCGATGATGCGCGCAATTGTGGTGATCTGGCACCGATTGAAGCACTTTCCGGGGAGAGTCTCTCTATGGAGACACTGAAGCGCGAGACCGCGGCGGCGTTTCGGGTTTGGGAACGCGCTGCCGGTCTGTCATTTCACGAGGTCGATGATGCCAGGGATGCGGATATCATCCTCGGTGCACAGGGGAAGCCGAGCGGGCGGGCATTCGCCAACGTATCCTACACGTCCGATCCGGAGGAGGGTGTGCGCGCCATCGAACAGGCGCTGGTGTGTCTGAATCCCGACCACGAGTGGAAGGTCGGGTTCGACGGTGATGAGGAGGTCTACGACATCCGCTACACGCTGATTCACGAGATCGGTCACGCCATCGGTCTGGACCATCCCGGGCCATCCGGGCAGGTCATGGCATTTCGCTA
>JBHEPQ010000278.1:0-3359 GCA_046260215.1 Chromatocurvus sp. | reverse complement strand
CCTTCGCGGAAGATCTGCCGACTGACCTGAAAGCCATGGCGAGCGGGATGAGCCTGGTGCTGGATGCAGAACTCCTCGCTTTCCGCGCTGCTGCCTCTGAGCTCACGGATCCGACGGATCTGCAGCGACTTTACGCCAGACTATTCCTCTCCCCCCCCACGCCAGTGAAGATAAATACCAGCGTTTACCTGGATGGTGTGCTGATGGGCGACAGTGAGCGCGAGCTGAGAGCAAGCTATGATCGACACGGATTCAGCCGTCATAACGAAGTTCGCGACCTCAAGGATACGCTTTGGTTACAGCTTGAATTTATCGCTTTCCTGTATGAGAAGGTGGCGGATTTGTTCCGCTGCGGTGACCATCTCACCTTGCGTGCCTGCCAGCTCGAAGCCGACGAATTTATCACCAACGGTCCGGCACGATGGATCACGCCATTTCTTGATGAGCTTGAGCAGGCTGTTATAAAAAACGCGCTAAATCCCGTTTACCTGCATCTGGGCCGCATGTTGTGGCTGGCGGTGGAGAGCAGTATCGTCGCACCCTCCCCTGTAATAGCCAGAGACACCCACTCTCTGTTACCGCAGGGCTCCGCGCGCGGCATCGGCGCTCTGACTGCTGAGGACCTTGCCGAGATCGCTTTTCGTCTGGAGCAGGATGGGCTGGCCTGGGATCACGTAGCCGCCAACGACCATTGGGATGATGCGGTATTCGCCGCTCGCAGATCAGGTTCGCTGGGCGAAAGAACATAGCCTTGCGCTTCACACATGAAACGACTTTCAAATTATCGAGGTCATCGATAAGGATCAAACAGCTCGGTCGAAAAGTATCGATCCATACGATCGGGAAATACAGTCACCACACATGCCTCCTCTTGGAAATATAACGTGCGGCAGGGGGGCATCAGTGCTTGAGGTCTGACTGCAAAGCAAAGACATCGGTTTACCTCCTGGCCTATGGGCTGTCCGCAGCGCTCTGCGCCCCGTGTGCACAACCGGAGACCGCGGCGCACACCGGGCAAGATTTATTTCGGTGGGACGTAAGCGGCGAGGCCCGAGCGCGCTACGAAACGCTCAACGGTCAATTCCGGGCGCAACTTCCCGCGAATGACCAGGGCCTTTTTTTTCGCTCACTGCTGCACCTGCGGGCGGTCAGTGAGCACTGGACCGCGGGGCTGGAGATCCAGGACAGCCGATCTTACCTGACGGACTCGGGAACTCCGATTTCAAGCAGCTATGTCAACGCTGTCGATATCCTGCAGGCTTACCTGAAAATCCCCGCTGATGGGGTGTTTGGTGACAAGTGGACAGGTAATCTCAAGCTCGGCCGGCAGACCCTGAGCATTGGCTCAAAGCGGCAGATTGAACGGGTCTCCTACGCCAATGTCATCAAAAACTACACCGGAGCCTACCTGACCCTGCACAGTGAGCGGCAGGATGAAGTGCATGTCTTCATCGCGGCGCCATTACAGCGCCGTCCCGCCGATACCGAGAGCCTTCTCGACAACCGGTTGCAGCTCGATGAGGAGGCTTTCAATAGAACCCTGGCGGCCGTGCATGTCCGCAGGCCTGACGCGTTACCGAGGTTACTGCCGGGCACATGGGGCGAGCTCTTCGCTTATGGGCTATACGAGCGGGACGCCTACGGTAACCAGAGCCCGAATCGGCGTTACCTGACGCCCGGCTTTCGCCTGTACCGGCCGAGGGCGCCGAACCGGCTGGATTTTGACATCGAGGGCGCTCTACGTTTCGGCACGCGCCGCGCGTCCAGCGCCCCGAACGACACCAGGGATCTCGACGTTTTTGCGAGCATGCTCCTGGTGCGTGTCGGCTATACGTTCGATCACCGATGGTCGCCGAACCTCGCCTTGCAGTATTACTGGGCAAGCGGCGACGAGGACCCGTTTGATAATAATTTTGACCAGTATGAGCGGCTCTTCGGCGGTCGGCGGACCGACCTCAATAACACCAGCCTGCATGGGCCGCTCACGCCGGCAAATCTGAGCGCGCCGGGCTTGCGTCTGGAAATGGCCCCCACGGCAGAGACGACGCTACGGCTCACCTACTCTGCTGCGTCACTGGCGTCGAGCACCGATGCGTTTCTGAAAGGACGGCAACGGGATCCCCAGGGGCAGTCGGGGGATTTTCTGGGGCATGCCTTTGATAGTCGCTTTACTTATGAGCTCGCGGAGGACCGCTTGGAACTGGAATGGGGCGCATCGCTATTCCTGCACCGGGAGTTCACTCGCAATAATCCCCAGGCGCCGGAATCCAGCGAAACGATCTTTGGTTATATGCAAGTCACCTATAGCTTCTGACACGGTAGTCAGTGATGACGTCACTCAGAAGGTAGCGAAGCCTCAAATGACCGTTTGAGCTGGTAGCCGTCGTGGTGTGATGTTACGTCGCGTAGTCGTCGCTATAAGAGAAATAACGCTGGGTACCTATGTTGATACCTAAGGGCCTAAATTTCCCCACGCTTTAAAATCATAAGGCGCTAACTGCTTGACTTTATTGGTGGAGCCAGGTGGGATCGAACGGGAAGCTCTCCCTGCGCCGACCTCAAACTGCCAGCGTGTCGAACAGCGCCTGCTGGGATAGGGTTTCAGCGTGCTCCGGCCTCCGGCAGCGCCTTGTGATCAATGACCGTTCGGGCCTTGTCGATGAAACTGAGCTCGCCGCGAAGATCGTTCTCGCGCAGATGCGCCAGCATCACCTCCGAGTTATGCTCATACTCCTTCAACCTCTGAAAACTCACGGGCAACCACAAAGGCGACCCGCAGAAAAACTTCATACAACAACTGCGCTGGTTTGGATAAAAACCCGGTCACGACAAGACCCGGTATTTTGTTGACAATCAGAATAACCGGCACGGCAAGAATTGCCAGGGGACGCGTCATATCGGGTGCTGCATAGCTGGCGAACGTCAGTGCCATCGCGGCACAGCTGGCGGTCTTGCCGACAACAAAGCCCCAGCCCGCCAGAAAACCCCAGAAATCGCCGAGCCGCTTGCGTCCATAGACATACGCCCCGCCCGATTCCGGATGCAGCGCCGCCAATTGCGCCGAGGAGGCCGCGTTGCAAAACGCCAGGGCGGCTGCCAGAAACAGGGAGGGCAACAGGCCACTGCCGGCGACCTGTGCCGCAGGACCGAGCACCGCAAAGATGCCCGCGCCTATCATGGCCCCCAGGCCGATGACGACCGCATCAAATGTCGTCAGCTTGCGACTCAGACGTGAGGCGACGTCATCCATGCGATTTTTGTCTTTATGAATTGTGCTCCTTACCACTACCCTCATTTTTTTGCTGAAGCAGATTGTCTATCGAGAATCGCCCACTGCCAACCCGCAGAAGATATAGGCT
>JBHEPQ010000267.1:0-7877 GCA_046260215.1 Chromatocurvus sp. | reverse complement strand
TTTTCCATTACGATCTTCCTTCACAGCAAGGCTGTGTAATTGAGTGGGGTTTAAAACCACCGGACTTCATGGTAGGTGGAGTCTGTGTTACGACTAAGCTGTCTTGAACAGATCCTTTTCGAAGCTATTTGTCCAGGTTTATATAGGACAAAATATGGACAATGCCGCAGGTTTCGCGACACGAAGTTGTACTGTTCAAGTTCTTCCTCATGCAGTACGCGTCTTCGTTAATGAGCAATAACATGGATCCACGCCTGGCACGACTTGACGACCTGCGACGCGGCGTACTCGCTGCACCGGCCGGCAACGGTCGGATCGCGCTGGCGCTGACGGCGGGAGTTTTGTGTCACCTGATTTTCGCCGCGGCCATACTGTCCATGGTCTACGCCATGTTCTTCGGCCTGAGTCATGGCCTCGGCAACCTGCCTTACCCGCTGGCGCTGGTCGGTAATCTCGCGCTCATTCTGCAGTTTGCCCTGCTCCACTCCCTGCTACTGACCAAACGAGGGGGACGGATCCTCGGCCGCCTGATCCCGGGACAGCATGGCGCAACCCTCAGCACGACGACTTACGCAACCATTGCCTCACTGCAGTTACTGGCGCTGTTCTGGCTGTGGACGCCATCGGGGGTCGTCTGGTGGCAGGCCGAGGGCGCAGCGCTGTACGCCGTGAGTGCTCTTTACGCGCTCGCTTACCTGTTCCTCGGCAAGGCGGTGTTCGACGGCGGATTGGAGCTGCAGAGCGGGGCTCTGGGCTGGCTGTCGCTGCTGGCCAACCGGGCACCCCGATTCCCTGACATGCCGACCCTCGGGCTATTCCGACGCATTCGCCAACCAATTTATCTCGCCTTTGCCTGCACGCTCTGGACTGTGCCCACGTGGACCCCTGACCAGTTGGCTCTTGCGTCTCTCTGGACCGCCTACTGTGTTTTTGCCCCCGTGCTGAAAGAGCGGCGATTCCAGAGGCGCTACGGTGAGCGCTGGGAGCGTTACCGGGCGCGAGTTCCATACATGATGCCGAAACCCGGCAAGGAGATGGCCCAGGATGCCTCGCGAGCGCAATAACCTTTCTCTATACAACGAAGTGGCCGATGACTGGTGGTCCGACGATGTACGCTGGATACGCACGCTGAAAAACATGGTGCCGGGTCGACTGGGTTACTTTGACCAGCTTATCGACTGGAAGCATAAGGCAGTTCTCGACCTCGGCTGTGCTGGCGGATTCATGGCGGAGGCACTTGATGATCGCGGTGCGCAGGTGACGGGCATCGATCCCGCCGCGGAGGCCATCGCCGCGGCGCGTGCCCACGCGGCTGCTCGACAGATCGAGTACCACGTCGGCGTGGGCGAAGCACTGCCCTATTCCGACGCCAGCTTTGACGCCGTGGTCTGCGTCGATGTCCTGGAACACGTGAACGACTTGCGACGGGTCGTGAGTGAGATCGCCCGCGTACTGCGACCCGGCGGCCTGCTCTGCTACGACACGATCAACCGCAATCCGCTGGCCAGCCTCACCGTCGTCACGCTGGCCGAAGACGTTCTACGTTTACTACCGCGGGGCACCCACGACCCGGACATGTTCATCAAGCCCACCGAGCTTATGAAGCTCCTGGCTGATGCAGGACTCGCCGCCGGCGAAATAAGCGGCTTCGGTCCCCGAGGGATTGGCAAACGTGGTGATCCCACCTTCGGCCAGCTACCGTTTACAAGCATCATGTACATGGGAACGGCGAAAAAAGGTGTGGAATCGCAGGCCGCCCATCCCAGCTGAACGTTTCTTGCTACCTGCAGCCACCATCCGGTAGTGCTATTGGGAACCGGAATGCCAATCGTTCCCATACGCACCAATTCGGTGCACTGAAACAAGACAGAATATGGACAGTAGTGACCCGATGACTCGATGCCGCCCGTAAGTATCCCGAATCCATCGCAGGGAATAGATGCAATGAACAATATCAATCGTCGTAAGTTTTTGCAGTCATCAGTCGTGGGGACCGCGGGCCTGATGATCGCGCGCTTCAGTCACGCTCAGGAAATCCTGGCCGAGGATGAGGCCATCTCGGTATCAATGGGCTATAAGGCCGATCACACCACGGTTGATACCGAGAAATGGCCGAAGAAGGCGGGTGCCGAGGGCGCAAAGCAGAAATGCACTAACTGCTCGCTTTATCAGGTAGTCGACAGTGAATACGGTCTGTGTCCAATTTTCGCAGGTAAGCGTGTCCACGCAAACGGATGGTGTAACGCCTGGGTCGCGTAGATCTTAAGAGGTAGCGGACTGTCATAACGATGTTGTTTACCTGGCAGGTGGCCGCAGCGCAGCTGATGGTGGCGTTTTTATTCGGTGGGTCGCTGCTTTACTCATCGACTTTCGCCGCCTTCCTCTTTCGCACACTGCCCCCGCAGGAAGCGGGGGCAATTCTGCGCAAGGCATTTACGCAGTTCTATCTCTGGCTCATCGTCACGTCCTTTATTTCGGCTCTCCTTCTCGTCAACATTGACGTCATCAGCAGCGCTATCCTTGCCGCCATCGCGGTAGTGACAGTGCCCTTGCGACAGCAGCTCATGCCGGCGATCAATGCCGCCTCAGACGCCGGGGATGGTCAGCGCTTTCACCGATTACACCTGACCTCCGTATTTTTTGGCCTGTGCCAGATTGTAGCAATGGCCTTCGTGCTGCTCAGAACGTTTTAATCTGGTGGCAAACGCCTGGCGATTAAACCGGATAGGCGCAGTCAAGCGCCTGACCCGGCGTCATGAGCGGTCGGCGCCGAGTCGGCGTGTTCCCGGATGGTAGTGCGCAGGGATTCGAGGGTGAGTCGCTGCATCCGGTCGAACCTGGAAAAATCCAGGGCGAGCGGATCGTTGGCCCGCTGCGGCCCAAATCTCTCTTCGGCGCGCTTTATATCCAGATCCTGCAACGGGTACAGGTCGTAATAAGCCACCCACTCCGTCCCGTCGCGCAGGCGCAGGCGCGGGTTGACCACATAGTGACCGCGACGGACGCGTACAAAAAGGCGGCGATTGTAGCGGTCTTCGCGGTTGATCTCGTTCTTCGCCAAAACGCTGCTGATGTATTGGCGGCGCTTGCGTCGGGCCGCGAGTACGCTGTCTGGGAGCTCTGCGACCCATCTCTCGAGGTCGCCGGCGGTGAAGGTCTCGCCCGCGGGTGTCGGCCCCAGATGTCGGTAGAACATCGCACTCATCAGATGCAGCAGGAAACTCTCCATCAGGCGCTGGTCCAGCTTGACCAGCCGCCCCCCGGTCTGTACCGACAGGCTTTGCGGTTCCAGTAGTGGGTAGAGACGGGCCATGCGCTGCTGCGCGAAGCGTTTATCCCGTATGGCCTGTTCCAGGGCGAAGTGCAGGGCGGTGAAACCATTGTTCGCGCGCAGGCCGGGATCTGCGCCGCGGTCTAGCAGGCGCTGGGCGAGGGTGGGATTGCCGATCTGAGCCGCGACCATCAGCGGGGTGAGGTTGAAGCGTGTGCGGTGGTCGACGCCATACTTGTCCGCAGCCTTGAGCGCCAGGGTGGCGTTGTTGGTATCGTAGCCCGGGAAGTGGTTCTGGACGATCTGGGCGCGGGCCTTATCCTCAGGCTGGCGCGCGGGCCTGAAGCCCTGCTCCGCCAGCTCGTTAAGCGTGGGCCGGTGGTGGTGTAGCCACGCGTACTCGGTGGCCTCCAGACGGGCCTTCTTGTCGTTGCCGGCGAGCGCCCGCTCTTGCAGCTCGGCGAAACCGTCGCGATCGAGCACCGTCCAGGGTACGGCCTGTTCGTTCAGGATGCGATCGCGGATATCGCGCGCCTGCTCCTCCTTGCCCTGGCTCTCGAGGCGGCTGGCCTCGCGCTGCCATTCCTCGAGGCTGGATTCCTCCGTCTCCATCGCCACCTCGCCGGTGAAGCGATCGAATTGCAGCAGTTTCAGTAGCGGGTGGCCATGATCCCCCTCGACCAGGTGGATGTTGCGCACGGCGCGGGTGATCGCCACATAGAGGGCGTTGATGTAGAACTTGTAGATCTCGAGCGATTTGTCGTGCTTGTCCTTCGCTCGCGCGTAGGTGAGTTCCTCGCGCTCCAGAGCCTCCGGATCGACGCCGGCGGCGACCTCGCGGAAAGCCTTCTCGGCGCCCGCAACGAACCCGTAGAGGATGATGCCGTCGTACTCGAGACCCTTGGCCTCCTGCACCGAGAACACCAGCGGGGTGTTGAACCAGCGTCGCGCCTCTTCTTTCTGCTCGGTGTGCATTACCAGCACGGCGACGCGTGTCGAGCGCGCCGTGCTCCGATCGAGCTGCTGTTTCACCGCCTCGTTATCTTCGAGCAATTGCAGCCGACCCGTCTCCTGACCGGCGCAGCGCACAAGGTAGTTGCTTTCGCGGTCCACCGAGCCAAAGCGCGCGTGCTTGAGCTTGAGGATCCGGTTGGCCGCCTCGGTCACGACGCTGGAGTTGCGGTAGTTTGAATAGAGCACGCGCATCGCAGCGCCGTCGCCGGTCAGGTTCTGCTCCTTGAAGAACAGCGATTTGACGTTGGACCAGGAGAAGAAATTCGGGTGGACGATCTGGTTGGAATCGCCGCAGAGGATGAAGTCGCCCCCGCTCCGCAGCGACTGCAGGATCAGATAGAGCTGGATGTTGGTGAGATCCTGGACCTCATCGACGACGATAAAGTCATAGCGGGGCTCGACCAGCGCCAGATGGCCGTGACTGGTGATGTTGGGATCAAACAGCCGGTCCTGTTCGAGGAATGCCAGATATTTTTCGAACAGGTCGTACACCGCGGGGCGTTCATGCTCGTCGAAGATCGATTGTTTGATGCCGAGAGCGAGATAATCCTCGCGGGCGAGCCAGGGCGCCTGTGTGACCGGGCCGGTGATTACACCGCGGAATTCCTCGTAGACCTTGTGCGCGTCACGCAGTCCGCGCCCGACGCGCTGGCGCTGGAACCACTGCTGAAAATCGCGCAGCGTGACCTCGCGGCCAGCGGGTACCTGTATGCTCTCCAGAAACTCAGGATAGGAAAAGAAATCGATCGCCTGGTCGTCGTTGCGGTAGTTGCTGGCAAAGTACAGGCTGCGCGCGTTCTGCACGAGGTAGGGTGATAGGCTGACGTAGAGTACGTCGCCGATCGCCTGTTTCATTTTCTCCAGCGTCAGGGCCGTCTTGCCGCTGCCCGCCGAGCCGATGATGATGACCGGCGGCGCCAGCTCGTGCACGGCGTGCTGGTCCTCGTCGAAAGAGAGAATCTTATCCTGCAGATTGAAGCGCTCGCGTTCCGGATTGAGGTAGACCAGCGTCGGCGGCTGGGCGGCCTCGGGTGACTCCACCGCCGGGATGCGATCTTCGTCGATGCGCACGTCCGCTGCGAGGAAGCGCGAGCGATCGTAGGCGTGGTTGCGGATGTATTCGAGGATCAGGCAGCAGGTCTCGCCGCTGTGGCGGTACAGGCTGAACAACAGCCGGTCGCTGCGGTTGAGGCGGGCCCGGAACAGATTGTCGCCGACCTTGCGCACATCCGCACTGACAAAGTTGTCCGCCTCCAGGGTGGCGCGCAGCTTGGCGAAACCGGGTATCGCGCGGGTATCGAGGTCGTTGTAAAGCAGTACTCGCATGCTGAGCTCCGGTCGGATTGCGTCAGGACGCAGGTTCGTCCAGGCGGATAAAGCGCAGGCCTTCCACCTGCCCAAGCGTTCCGTCATCGGGGTAGCCGGGTGGGGCATCCACCCTCTCGATACCGAAACGCTCCATATCCGCAAGCGACAGGGTGTAGTAATTCGGCACATTGTGGGGCGGCATTTTGCCGACCCAGCATACATACTCATCCACTTCGATTGCGGCAAAGAACTCGCGCTCCAGTGCAACCAGCTCCTGCGCTGAAGCGCGTGCCCGCTTCAGGGCGGCAGCCTGGTCCTCGCCCCGCCTCGCCACGGCGTCCTCACGCCACAGGCCTGTCTCAAGCAGGTGGCGGTAATTGCCATGCCAGCCCACGACGGCACCGGAGCGGATAATCCTGCGCGTGGCGGCGGTGAAGACATAATTGGCGCAGGACGACAGGCAATAATCCTCAATCACCAGGGCCAGGCCCTGCTCGCGCACCCAGCGCCCGAGCGCGATACCCGCCTTTACACTGCCTCCGCCCGAGCTTATCAAAAGACGCTCGGGGCTCTCCACGTCACGTGCCTGCGCAAACAGTGCGGCATTACGCTCGGCATCGATGGCACCGCGATAGATCAGCGTGCCAGATTCTGCTTTGGCGGGCAGTACCGGCGCCGAAAACGCAAGGCTGAGCATAAAAAGCCACAGCCACACGAATCCCAATTCACCGGCACCGAATCTGAGTGAGGTACATGCGTCCATCTGACTCACTCGGGTCAGCTGGCTCCGCGTTTGGAATCATCAGCCTCGACGTGATGGCAAACACTGCCAGACTGGTCAAAAACGACATCACAACGCTGCACCAGGGCTTCCCTGAGGCGCTCTCTTGCGCGCCGGATTCTGGCTTTGGCGGCGGGCAGCGAAAGTTCTCTGGATTGCGCGTAGGCTTTCTGTGACATCGAACCCAGGTCGCAGGCCTGAAGTATGTCACGGTCGCTCTCCGGCAAGTCCGGTAAAGTCCGATTAATGCAGGCATCCAGTTCGTCCACCGGCGCTCGCTCCGGCGCACGCTCATCCGGCAGGTGATCCGGCACCGGCACCCAGCGCTTGCGGAGCCGATGGCCGTCGGTCAGCGCGTTGCGGGCAACCTGGAACAACCAGGCCCGGGGATTTTGCAGTTCACAGAAATCCTGTCCCTCGCGCATGGCCTTGAAAAACACATCCTGCATCACGTCGTCGGCCATCGCCGGCTCGTTCAGCTGTCCGATCAGAAAACCGCGAAGCTCCGCCTGATGGCCGTGCCAGGCCTGCAATACACAGTCAAATGCCATCTTCATCAGTCCACTTTGAAGGCAGGGGCCGGTATCGGCCCTAACCCGACAATCCGCAAGCCGAACCCGGCTCGACGTCGTTCCCCTTGTGATTGCGCCGGCAGGAGCATCCTTTGAAGGGGTGATTCGTCTCCTATTATTCAACACCCAACTTTCAATGCCAAATGACAAGGGGCACCGACGACCATGCTCGAGTTATTCACCCTGCTCGCCGACTGGCTCACCTACGAGCTGATGGGGCTGAGCCCGGACACCAAACTGGGCACGTCCATCCATTTCTTCATAGAAGATACCACCAAGATCCTGTTTTTGCTGGTGGTCATGATCTACGTGATCGCGCTCGCGCGGGCCTCAATGAATCTGGAGCGGGCCCGGGCCTACATTCAGCAGAAGCACCGCCTGGTAGGTTATTTTTTCGGCTCCGGCTTTGGCGCCATTACGCCATTCTGTTCCTGTTCCAGCATTCCACTGTTTCTGGGCTTTACCAGCGCCGGTATTCCGCTGGGGATTACCATGGCGTTTCTGTTCACCTCACCCATCATTAACGAGGTGGCGGTGATCATGCTGTGGAGCCTGCTGGGGTGGGAATTCACCCTGGCCTACGTCGTGATCGGCATGGGGGTAGGCATCGTCGGCGGCATGATTCTGGATGCCGTCAAAGGTGAGCGCTGGCTGAAAGATTTCGCTGCCAAGGCGTATCAACAGGCCGCTGCGGACGTCCAGACCGGGGACAACAACGTTGCCGCACCCGAGGCAGCGAAGTTGACCATGGCGGACAGACACCAGTTCGCCAAGGAAGAACTCAAGGAAATCGTCGGCCGCATCTGGAAATGGGTGTTGATCGGCGTTGGCATCGGTGCCGCCCTGCACGGCTTTGTGCCGGATGGCTGGTTTGCCGCGAATCTCGGCTCTGGCCAGTGGTGGAGCGTGCCGGCCGCCGTAGCCGCCGGTC
>JBHEPQ010000258.1:0-5060 GCA_046260215.1 Chromatocurvus sp. | reverse complement strand
AATTTCGATCGTTTGAGGCGAATAGTGGTGACTATTTAACGAAAACGAGCGGGATTATGGACCGATTCCCATCAGCCGCAGCAGATGAGCCTAAGTCCGACAGGCTCCTAGGGGCAGGAGTGCCCGCCTTAATACGCAGTCGCGAGGACCCACATGGAGTTCAAGGACTATTACGCCGTACTCGGCGTTGACGAGTCTGCCTCCCCCGAGGAGATCAAGAAGGCCTATCGCAAGCTGGCCCGGAAATACCATCCGGACGTCAGCAAGGAAGAGGACGCGGACGCACAGTTCAAAGCGTTGGGTGAAGCCTACGAGGTGTTGAAAGACCCGGAGAAGCGGGCAGAGTACGACGAGCTGCGTAAATACGGTGCCAATCCGGATGGCTCCTTTGAACCGCCGCCCGGATGGCAGAGCACCTCCGGATTTGCCGGGGGTGGTTATACTGACTCCAACACCGAGGAGTTCAGCGACTTCTTTGAACAGATGTTCGGTGCCGGCCGCGGGGGTGGTTTCACCGGCGGTTTCGGAGGTGGTGGTTTCCGCCAGAGCATGAAAAGCCGGGGCGAGGACGTGCATGCCAGACTCGCCCTGTTCCTCGAGGAAGCGTTTCAGGGCTGTGAAAAGCAGGTGTCCTTTACGGCGCACGAGATAGATGGTGGCCGCGTGATTCCCCGGCAGAAAACGCTGAAGGTGAAAATTCCAGCCGGCGTGCGCGAAGGACAGCACATACGGCTCAGGGGCCAGGGGGCGCCGGGTATCGGCGGCGGTGAGGCCGGCGATCTGTTCATCGAGGTCGAACTTGCGCCGCATCCGCATTTCACGGTCGAGGGCCAGGACATCGTGCTGGCTGTGCCGGTGTCGCCCTGGGAGGCAGCCCTGGGTGCGACGATAACCGTGCCCACGGTTGGCTCCAGGCTGAATGTAAAAATACCGAAGGGCTCTACCAGCGGTCGCAAACTCAGGCTCAAGGGCCGGGGACTGCCGGGCAAGAGTCCGGGCGACCAGATCGTCATTCTTCAGGTGGCGATGCCCGAGGAACACAGCGCCGATGCTGAACAGCTTTACCGACAGCTGGCAGAGGCGGAAAAAGGCTTTAACCCACGCAGCAGGCTCGACGTGTAAGCGGGAGAAACAGGTGATGAGCAAGCAGGATCATATTCTGACCGTAGAGGCATCTGATCGCGGCGGCAGCACCTTTACGCTGCGTGAAGTCTGCGAGCGTGGCGAGTGCCACGCCGAATTTGTTATCAAACTCGTCGATTACGGTATTGTTTCTCCGCTACAGGAGACACGCGAAGCGCGGCAATGGCAGTTTGACATTGCCGCACTCAGTCGATTGCGCAAAGCCACGCGGCTGCAGCGGGACCTTAAAATCAACCTGCCCGGCCTCGCCATGTCACTGGAGTTGCTCGATGAGCTCGATGAGATGCGCCGGGAGCTGGCGCGTCTGCATGATCAGTTACGACATTTGACGGAGGAATAATGGCGACTGATATGACGTAACTATTTCCCAAACAATTTTTCTCAAACACTTTTCTTCGCCCCGAGAATACTGTTTACTTAATTCAGGCGCTCGCAAGCCGATCTCCGTGCAACAAGAATCGCCCGCTAGGCGAACACTGCACAGGTCAAAAAAAAGTAGTGATACTTATTGATCCTGGAGGGGTTTTGCATGCGTCGTGTCATTAATGTCTGTCCGTTTACCTGTTCTCGTTCCATTCTCAGCACCAGCGTGGCGGCGGCCGTCGCGGCAATCACCGCGGCTTCAATGCCGGCCGCTGTAACGGCCCAGGAAGTGGGACTGGAGGAAGTCGTGGTCACGGGTTCCCGTATCCAGCGGGATCCCAACGCCACGGCTTCACAACCGATCACCAGCCTCAGCTCCGAAGACATCGCCATATCGGGCGAGTTCTCGATTTCCGATGTCGTGAACGATGTTCCGTCTCTTTTTTCATCATCCACCTCGGAAAACTCCATCGACGGCAGTAATGACGACAGCGACGACGGGACGAATATCCTGGATCTGCGCGGTCTCGGTGCCGCGCGAACCCTGGTGCTGGTGGATGGGCGTCGGCATGTGGCAGGGTCTTCCGGAACCCAGGCCGTGGATGTGGGTTCGATCCCGATGAAGCTTATCGAGCGCGTGGAGGTGCTCACCGGAGGGGCGTCAGCCGTCTACGGCGCAGACGCCGTGACCGGCGTTGTGAATTTCGTCCTCAAGGATGATTTTGAGGGCTTCGATATCGATATCATGACCGGCCTCTCCGGCGAGGGTGACGGCAATCAATCGACCATTGCCGCGGTGTGGGGCAGGAACTTCAGCAACGGGCGCGGCAACATCGCCGTCGCGGTGGATTACCGCAAGGATGAGGGACTTGAGGCCGGCGAACGCTCCGGAGGCCTGCTGGTGGGCACCGGACGCGACTGGGTCAACCCGGATCTGCGTTTTCAGCAGGGCGATATCGACGCTGGTGCAACGCCGAACTTTGCAGACTTCTACAACTTTGCCAACACAGGGCTGACGGAGTTCGGCTTACCGATTCCATCTGCAGAACAGTTCGCCACGGATTACCAGGCCCAGTTCGGCAGCGCACCCAACCTGACAGATGCCGAGCAGACGCTGTTCTCACGTGCTGCAAATGCGCCACAGCGCGCCGTGATGGCCGGCCGCACATTCCCCTTCACCTCCGGCTATGGCTATATCATTCCGGGCAATCCCTTCACGTTTGCCGGTTTCGACCCCGACACGCCCATTGACCTGGACGGCAACGGGCGCAATGACTGCCAGGATTCATTTACCGGTTATAACTCCGTATTCGGCGCCGCCTCTTTCGGCGTCGTCGGCGGCTGCTGGAACGTCGGGGCCGACGGATCCTACCGGCCCGTGCAGGACGGTCTTGTCGCCGGCGACTTCCAGGGTTTCGGTGGCGACTCGCTGAACACTATCCAGCAGCAGAACGGTTATCTCATCACGCCCGAAGACAAGGCGACGGTGAACCTGATCGGCCACTTCGACATCAACGATCGCCTCACCGCTTTCGGTGAAGTGAAATACGCCTGGCAGGAAAACACCAATCAGGAGCGACCGCAGTCCTTCTGGGACCTGCTTTTCGGGGCACCGGACAATCCGTACCTGCCTGCTTTTATACAGCCGACAGCAGAGCAGACGGGCGGCGTCGCCATCACCATCGATCCCATAGGGCTCGGCCCTGCAGAGCGCATCACCGAACGTGAGACATGGCGCTTCGTCGGTGGCTTCAAGGGCTCTTTATCCAATGACTGGACCTTTGAGGTCTCCGCCAACTACGGGCGCTTTGACCAGTCGATCAATCTCTCCAACGAGGTCATCGTCGACCGTTATCTTTCCGCAATCGATGCGGTAACGGACCCGGCAACCGGTGAGCCGGCCTGCCGGTCCAGCGTCGATCCGGGCGCATCCGTGACAGCGACACCGTTTGACATCCCGGTCTTTGATCCGGGCTACTATTCCTTCACCCCGGGTGATGGCAGCTGCGTGCCACTCAATATATGGGCGGGGGAAACCGGTATCACCCAGCAGGCGGTAGACTGGGTCACCCGCTCGACCAGTCTCGACACCACTATTGAGCAGACCGTCTTCTCGGCCTACCTCGCGGGTAACTCCGAGGGCTATTTCTCGCTGCCGGCCGGGCCCATAGACTTCGCGGTGGGCGCGGAGTGGCGCAAGGAAGAGTCGGCGCTCAAGTGGGATTCCTTCGCCAGGGGAGAACTGCCCGCGGGCTCACCGTTCCCCGACGGCACCAACGTCGCAGACATCAGCAATAACTCCAGCCTTCTGTTCCGTCCCGCCCTGTCCAACCGCGACGAGGTAGGTGACTACGACGCCGCCGACGCCTTTATAGAGCTCAGCGCACCGCTGCTGGAGGGTGTATTCCTGGCCGAGTCCCTGGTCGTGGACGCGGCGGCCCGCTTCTCGGACTACAGCACCATCGGACAGACCCTGACCTGGAAGGCCGGTTTTTCCTGGGCGCCGGTGCAGGACCTGCGCCTGCGCGCCTCTCTTTCCGAGGCGGTTCGCGCACCGAACATCAACGAGTTGTTCGCGCCCACCACGGGAACGACGTTCCGTCCGGCGGACCCCTGTGATGCGGCCCAGATCACCGCCATCTCCGGCGACGATCCCGCGCTCGGCTCACAGATCCAGGCCAACTGCGTAGCGCAGTTCGACGCCATAGGCCTGAACCCGTTTGACGGCGACGGCAACTACAGCTTCTCCGATCCACTATCCGCCTCCTTCGGCGGAACCACGGGTGGCAACGCCAGCCTTGAGGAGGAAACCGCGACGACCGTGACCTACGGCCTCGTGTTTCAACCCTCGTTCCTTGACGGCCTGACCGTCACACTGGATTACTGGAATATCGAGATCGAAGACGCCATCGAGGCCGTTGAGGCGCAGGATATTGTGGATGCCTGCGTACGTGGCGCCACCCTGAACGATGCCTTCTGCTCGCTCTTCTCTCGCAACCCGGACTCCAACTCGGCACAGTTCGGGGGGTTCAACTCGCTGCAGCAGACCCCCATCAACTTTGCCTCGCTGGAATCCGACGGCATCGACTTTGTTGTCGGGTATGACTTTATGCTGGGCGAGCACGACTTTGGCGCTACGGTCGCGGGCACCTGGGTCAACAAACTCAATCGTTTCTCGGATCCGCTGGACAGTTCAGTGGTGGATGAGGAGCTGGGAGAAATCCGTCGCCCCGAGCTCGCGGGCAACATTTTCCTGGACTGGGAGTGGAGAGGGCTCAAGATACAGTGGCAGACGCAGTATCAGGACGAGCAGCTGCTGGATTTCGTCGAGATTGACACCGCGCAGACCCTGTATGGCGATTCGGTCGTTCAGGACGAGTACTGGCAGCACGACATTGCCTTCCGATATGCTCTCAAGGACAGCATGGCGGTGTACGGTGGTGTGCGCAACGTGACGGACGAGGAGCCGTTCATTACCAACTTCGGTTACCCGGCCAGCCCGCGCGGTCAGTTCTTTTACCTTGGCCTGAACATGCGCTTCGGCGGCAACTAAA
>JBHEPQ010000247.1:0-11924 GCA_046260215.1 Chromatocurvus sp. | reverse complement strand
CCATTACCATCGAGGGGCTGGAATGCTCGGGCATTGTAGTAGATGACGGCAACGGCGCCTGTTTGCGCCAGAACCGCGGCGACGTCACCCTGCTCGGCGTGCACTTCCACCACGCGCAGATGGCGGTGCTGAGCGGGCACGAGGGCGGTCATTTTCGTATTCATGACAGCTATTTCCACGACAGCGGTGCGGACGGTCGAGGCAGCCTTGGCCACAACATCTATATAAATAGTGGCCAGCTCGACTTCGTTCGCTCCTGGAGCCTGACGGCTCGCAACGCCGGGCACGAAATCAAGTCACGAGCAGAAAGCACCCGGCTCGAGGACTGCCTGGTGGCCTCGGTGAACGCCCGCGACAGCCGTCTGGTGGATGTGCCCGAGGGTGGTGTGCTTGAGATTACAGGCTGCGTTCTCGGCAAGGGCCCGCGCAGCGAAAATCAGGACATGATCGGCTACGGCCTTGAGATCGGCGAGCGCTCACCGCCCCACCCGGTCAACGTCATCCGCCTCGCCCAAAACACTTTCTATTCTGACCGCCCTCAAGGCGCCAGGTTGATTGACGCCCGACACGCCCAGAATATAGAAGGATGGCAGAATGTCGCCGTTGGCCTGCGCGGGGTGAGTGAGCAACTCGCGAGGAACCATAAGGACAGGAACAGTGCAGGGCTACCACCCTACCCCGCCTTGCCAGGCCTACACATTTCCCTCACTGTCCCCACGCTATGACGGATTACTCATCGGGCAAAGATTTGAGGTAACGAACCAGGTCATTGATCTCCTGCTCGCTCAACACTTCCGCCCAGGGCGGCATCAAGGCACTCATGCCATGCGCTGCACCACCCTCTGCTATGACCTTGTAAATATCCTCATCCGTTCGCGAGCGATAGAAAGCCGCTGAGGACATATCGGGCATCGGCACACCCAGCATGCCGGAATCCGGGCCCTCCCCGTTCGCAAGGACGCCGTGGCAGCGTCCACAGTTAGAGCGAAACAGGGCTGCCGTGCTTCTTTCGTCGTACGCAGTTTCTGCTTCGCCCGCCGCCGTCACCGACGTTTCGTCAATGTCCGCGTTATCCGCAGTCACCAGCAAGAGAACTTCACCGCTTGGACTGGACGCAGCACCGAGGGTAGTCACGAGAATCTCGCCGGTGCTTAGCTGAGTGACCGAACTCACACCACGCTGTGCAAACTGGTTGGCCCGCGCCAGCAAGGCAACTTCGTCAACACGCTCGGCGCGGGCCGGCAATGCGAACAGCTTGGATGAATAGTTGTCCGCAAAGATATACTGGTCGGCAAGCCCAGGGTAAGCCTCTCCCCGATTGACAATGCCGCCGATAACCGCGCGATCGTAGGCCGTGTGTACGTAGGTATACACCGGCTCCTGCATTGGAAGCTCCAGAGAATCCCAGCCCTGCCGGCCCGTCGACTCTCGCCCCTCAACCATCGGGTAGCCATAGTGTCTGCCAGGCTTAATGACATTCACCTCTTCCCAGACGGTAGACCCCACGTCACCGGCCCATAGCGCCTGTGTTTCCGGGTCAAAGCTTATCCGAAAGGGATTGCGCAGGCCCATGGCCCAGTACTCGTTGCGCACATCAGCCTTGCCGACAAAAGGATTGTCCGGTGGCACTGTGTAACCGGCCAGCGTGCCGTGAGCGAAGGGTTCCGGTGCCAGACCCCTGCCTTGCGCAGCGTTTACATCGCTCACGTCGATACGCATGATGCCGGCGCGCAGTGAGTTCGATGACCGGGAGCCCTGGGGCGTGCGAACACCCTCACCAAAGGCGATATAGAGATAATCATCCGGGCCGAAGACCACCGATCCGCCGTTGTGGAATCCACTGCCTTCCCGCTCAAGCACCATGATCGGTTGTTCCGACGCCTTGCGGCTCACAAGATCGGGCCCGGAAAGATCAAACCGTGACAGCCGATTGGCCTGGCCGCTGTCGGGTCGCGTATCTGTGTAATAGAGATAAAGATAGGGATGGGTTCCGTCGCGGCCATTAAAGGCTGGATGGAAATCAAAGCCCAGGGCACCGTTCTCCACCTCGACTACGCCTAGCTGGTCGGTAATGTCCAGAATCAGCTGCGGAGTACGGTCGCCACCCAGGTCGACGTGATAGACGCGACCGACACGTTCAAGTACATAAATGGATTGATCGTCGCCCGGGGCCTGCACAACCATCAGGGGCTGCTCGAAAACGACGTTGGGCAGGAAGTTCCGAAAGCCCCACTCACTGGCTGGCTCGGGATTGAACCATATCCGAACCTGCGTAATACGATTGGCGATGTCCCTGTCCTTGGCGAAGGCAAATCCCAATGCCAGCGGAAACAGAAAATACACTATCACCGCGAGGCCGGACCAACTCAGCACCCGACGCAACAGGGCGGCCAGCCCCTGACCCACTGACGCCAGCACGGACGTGTCGGTGTAACGGGCAAATACAATCCAGGAGCTGAGCAGATAAAAGAACGTTGAGAAAAGACCGATGCCAGCGACAAGCTGCGCGTCGTAATTGATAGTCGTTGCGATAAAGGCGTAGAGAGAAGCCGTAGTGTAGGCAACCAGATACCACAGGTACTCGCGCGCAAATCGCTGCGGGCTGGCAAACGCCGGGGTGCCGTAAGCAAACGACGCTCCCGCAACCTGCACGAGAAGCGTTGTGCAGAATATCGCGCCAAGGTGCAGCATGTCAGACGTACTGACATAGACGGGAGGCAGGGGCAGCACAGATCTCGGTATGATGTCGGAAGAGCGGGTGTACCAATAGGCAATCGCACAGGCTGCCCCCATCAGCAGAACCTGAAAAATACCCGTTACCAGCCTGCCCGGTTTTGTCGCTTCCACACCACCTTCCCTTTTCTGCCCCATAAAGTGTCGAGGTTTTTGCCAAACCTCTGCACACATACGCCGACACAGCTCGGCATATCGGCTAGAATTCTACCCGCCTTGCACCACGACGCCCACGGCAATTCGTGTTGCGTGTCACTATTTTTACCGCGTCTTTTACCGCGGCTACCGCGACGTTTACCGCAACAACACGATCCGCTGCCTTTGATCTGGAGCTTCCATTGATTACTTCCCTTCACCCCAGACTGCTTGCCGTGGCTGCCACAGTTACCGCCACATGGTCTCCCGCGTTTGCCCAGACATCGCCCACACTTGAAACCGTGCTGGTGACGGGATCACGCCTTGAGAACGCGGGTAGCACGGTAGAGGTGTTGACGCAGGCAGACATTCAACAGGTTAATGCTATCAGCACCACCCAGTTGTTGCGGCAGCTTCGTCACGTCATCGTCTCGCAGAATGGCGGCCTGGGCGGACAATCGTTTATATCCATACGGGGTGGGGAGCCGAATTTCACGCTGGTGCTGATCGATGGCGTCGCCGTGAATGACCCGACCAACAGTCGCGGCGGCGGTTTTGACTTCAACCAGATAGATCCCTCAGCGCTCGAGCGTGTAGAGGTGTACCGCGGCGGCATCAGTGCAATTCATGGCGGCGAGGCGATCAGCGGCGTTATCCACCTGATCACGCGTGCCGGTGACGGTAGCAGTGTTTCGGTATCAGCTGGCAACAAGGGCCAGCGCATTGGAAACCTCACACTCTCAAAGCAACTGACGCCCTCCATAACCGCCCTGGTCAATGCAGGGTACACGGAGCAATCACGGTCCGCGTTCAGCGCCTACGAGAATCGTCAATTGCTGGCGAAAGTCACACACACTGGCGAGCGGAGCACCAGCAGCCTGCTGGTCAGCGCGAGCGATCAGAGTGTCACCGCCTTCGCGGAAGACAGCGGCGGCAATCAGCTGGCATCGCCCCGGATCGCCGAGACCCGGGACTCCGAGCAGTGGGTAGCTGCCCTGAATACCGAATTTGTCGCCCATGAGCGCGTGACGCTCGCGGGAAGACTGTCCTTCAGTGAGCACGAGGAGCTTGCGGACAATCCGGGCATCGCTGACGGCACCACAAGCGGCATTCCGGCAAGCGAGATCCGCTCAACGTTTTCCAGGCTGGAAGCTGAAGTTGTCGCCCGCGTTGACCTCGGCACACACTGGGAAGGTCTGGCGGGGCTGAACTTTCGCGATCTCGAGGGCAGTAATGAGGGCTTTCTTGATTTTGGGTTCCCGGTACCGGCAGGCTTCAGGCTGGATCAATCCGTCGCCGCAGCATTTGCCGAGCTTCGTGGACACTGGTCGTCCTGGCAGCTGAGCTTGGGCGCCAGGGTTGATGACCCGGATCAGTTCGAACGGGAAACCTCATCGCGTCTGTCTGCGAGTTACCGGCCCGGCAACAGCTGGACAGCGTATGCCAGCTACAGTGAGGGCTACAAGCTACCGAGTTTTTTTGCGCTGGCACACCCGCTGGTAGGCAACCCCGATCTGCAGCCAGAGCGCAGTGAGAACGCCGAGGCCGGACTCAGATTTCATGGCAGCGATGCACTTTCTGTTGAGGCCACCTGGTTCCGCAACGATTTCAGCGATCTGGTGGATTTCGATAACGCCCTGTTCACCAACGTCAACCGCAGCTCAGTACGCGCAGAGGGAGCGGAAGTCAGTGCAGATATCCAGGTAATCGACTGGCTTAGCCTTCGGGCTGACGCCATGTATCTGTCAACGGACATCCGCAACAGCACCGATCAGCTGAGACGGCGCCCCCGCTGGTCTGGCGCCCTGCACCTGCGAGCAGCGCTGACAGGGTTTACTGCCAACCTGTCACTCGACAGCCGGGGCAGTTTCATCGACAGCTCTGTGCCCACCGGCCCCATACAGCTCGATGGATTTACCACAGTGAACGCTGCCGCCACCTGGCACCTGGGAGGACGACTGGCCCTGAATGCGGCAGTAGACAACCTGCTGGATAAACAAAACGAAGAGGCGGTCGGCTTCACGGACACAGGGCGTCAATGGAGGGTCGGCTTGAGGTACAGCCTGTAGCCTCGCCACAGTGCGTCACGCTGTGGCGCGGCAGGATGATTCAGCGCCCTTCCAGCTCCTCCAGCAATTCTCGCGCCTCACCCCCTGCGGCAAAGGCGCGCCCGTCTACGAGGGACTGCAGGATTTCAATCGCTTGTGCGTTCTCGCCAGCAGCCGCCAGGATGCGGGCTCGGTGCAGCCTGTATTGCGGATTGTCAGGCGACGCCTCCAGTGCTCTTTGACTGACTTCCAGCGCCTCTCCAAACTCTCCTAAGCCCAACAGCACCAGCGCCTGGGTATCAAGTACCGCTGCGTTGTCCGGCGCCAGCTCTGCTGCCTTGCGCACCAGTATCAGCGCCTGCGCTGGGTCCGACTCGCGCTTTGTCCAGGCCAGATTATTCAGCGCGACAACACTCTCCGGCGCCAGTTGATTCAGTTTTTCAAAGAGCGGCATTGCACGCTGGTCGCGACCGCTGGCAAGCAAGAGTGCACCGAGACGCTCAAGCGCTCGCGGGTCCTCTGGGTGCTCTTCTACCCAGTCCTCAAGCAGGGTTACAGCCTCCTCCGCTTTGCCCTGCTGCAGCAGGCTGGCAGACAGAAAGAGCACCGAGTTGCCGCTCGGCTGCGCCTCATGGGCCTCTCTGATAAGGGACTCTGCCTCCCGCGGTCGGCCCAAGGTCATCGCGATGCGTCCGCGAGCCAGCTTCACTTGTGGCTCGCTCGATGCACCTCCGGCCAGCCTGCCCAGCTCTTCGCCCGTTTCCTCAAGCTTGTTCTGCAGCATCAGCGTCTCTATGAGCATCTTATGCGTAGCCACATCATCCGGGTCCAACTCATGTGCACGCCGTAGCAGGCGCTCTGCTCGGGGCAGGTCCCCATTGGCGCCCTCCGCCTGGGCCGCCAGGCGAAGGGCCACAGGCTCCTCGGGCAACAGTATCTGTAACTTGCGGCCCGCTGTGACCGCAGGGCCGTATTGCTCAAGGGCCAGGTAGGCCCCGAGCGACAGCTGCTGCACCTGTGCATTGTCGCGGTTCGGATCCTCAATCCCCGAAAGCAGATCCACGCTCAGTCCCGGTCGACCCTCCTGCAAATAATGACGCGCCAGCCGCAGGCGCGCCTCCGATGCCTCAGGGTGCGCGTCGACAGCCCTTTTCAGCGTCGCAACCATGCCCTCGATGTCACCACGCTGCTCCTGAACTTCAGCACGCCCAAGTAGACTCGACAGGTTTTCGGGATCAGCCTTCAGCCCCTCGTCGAAGACTTCCAGGGCCGTGTCTGAATCGGCGCTCTGCATTGCCAGGGCAGCAAGTCCCTGACGCGCCTGATCGTTGCTGGGATCCAGCTCAAGAGCCTCTCGCAGATAAGCGCTGGCTGCAGAGGTATCACCCTCAAGCCCTGTAAGCCTGGCAAACAGCAGGCTGGGCACCGCCGAATCGGGGGCCAGTGCACGAAACTCCTCGACCTCACGACGGGCTGTATCGCCCTCGCCCGACACCATATAGGCCTGTGCCAGACTGGCACGTACCTGCTGATTGTCCGGGTCAAGATCCCTCGCTCGCTCCAGTTCGGCAATACCCCGCGCAATCTCGCCCGCCCGCACCCATTCGCCGCCAAGCGCCATGCGCACATCGGCAGACTCTGGCTGCAGATCTGCCTGCTGCTGATAGACTTCTGCGCTTTCGGCGTGCTGGCCTTGAGCGCTAAGCGCCAGCGCCAGCAGACCCAGAGTCGGGACATTCATCGGCGATTCCTCCAATAGCGCCCGGGCTAGCTTTTCGGCGCGCTGGTTCTCGCCCCTGCGAAGCATGACAGCGCCCAGCATACGCCTTGCCTCTGTGTTTCTAGGCTGCAAAGACAGGACGGTTGCCAGCTGTGACTCTGCAGTAGCAAGGCTGCCTTCGCGGAAGTTGAGGTTGGCCGCGAGATAAAGCGACGGCAGGTGCCTGGGCAGGACATTGAATACGGCGTCCAGTCTCTCCAACGCCTCCTTGTTATTGCCATCTGCCAGCGCAATTCTAGCCTGGGCATAATTCACCCCGGGATGATCTGGCACGCGACGCTGCAGCGGGCCCATGGCCTTTTTGGCCTCCGCATACTTCTCCTGCTCAACCAGCATGGCCACCTGGCTCAACAGATCCTCCAGACGGCCCGGGCCAAGCCGCACTGCCTCTGCAAACGCGGCCTCCGCCGCTGCCCGGTCTCCCCGCACCTGCTGCAGATTGCCATACAGGCTCCAGCCGTCGGGATACTCGGGATGCGCTTCTATAAGGCGCTCCAGCAGGATTTCAGCTGCATCCAGATCGCCTTTGTGCCGCGCCAGCACAACCGCCTCTGCCAGAAGTACCTCAGGCAGATCTGGCGCCATGTCCTTAGCCAGCGCCAGTGTCTGCTCCGCGGTAAATCCATCGCCCGTCAGTATCTGCGCGCGTGAAAGATGGGCAAGAAATGTGGCGTACTCCAACGCAAAGTCAAAATAACCCGCTTCATAGCGCTCCATGAACCGCGCATGCTGCCCGGAGGCCAGCAGGACCTCACCAAGCAACACTGCTACGTCAGGATCCTTTGCGCTTTGCAGCGAGCGCTCGAACTCAGCTTCGGCGTTGATCAAATCACCCTGATACTTGAGCGCCTCACCCAGCAAACGTCTGGCCTTGGGATTGTCTGCATTCTGCTGCAGCGCGGTCTTGGCATCGACGATCGCGGCATTGGCATTGCCGCCGGCAAGCGCCCCACCAGCTCTCGCTAACAGCTCTTCTTCCGTCAGCGACTCGCCGCAGGCAGCGAGCAGAACGGTCAACACACCCGCAATCAGGAGTGCGCCGGAATTTCGTACCGACATACCTTCACCTCTTAAATAATCATAGTCCGTTACTCTATGCCACGACATGGGGCGCGCCAAGGATAGAAGTGGGTCATGCTTCACAGATCACTGGGAAAGCGGAATTTGAACACTTTTTGCGCCGGCCGCTTCAGATCGCTACCACGTTCTCAGAACCAGCGGCGCAGCTCGAGGTAAACCCGGTCGCTGTCATCGAACTGGCCGAACAGGCCCGTCGGTTCACCGCCGAAAATATCAGCCCCGAACTGTAGCCGCCATTCCGGGGTCACGTTATAGACCACGCGCGGCTGTAGGGACCAGTCAGTACGATTGAGTCCCGACAGGTAGAGCACTTCCCACTCCAGGCGCTGCCCGAAGCCGTAATTGACGAGCGCGGTGTAGCCGACCTCGTCGGCGTCTCCGAGCATCTCTGGCTGATGCTGGGAGAGACGCCGGCCGTAGACCTGAAGGTCCACGCGCCAATCACCACGGGGGATAGTCACACCTAGAACATAGTCAAGGGCGTCGGAGCCCAGGGGCGAAAAATCACTACCGAGCGCGGGGTCTGCCGCAAAGAAACGCCGGCCTCGGGTGTGCACCGCCTCACCGCGCAACACCCAGCTGTAAAAGTCCTTGGAAAAACTGGCTCCCACCTGTTTGAGGCTGTCATTGCGCAGCTCAAGACCCGTCGGCGTGGAATACAGATTGGGCGAGACGTCCTGACTCTGATAGTAGAAGGCCGAAAGGTCCCAACCCTCCACCAGATGGGATGCCCTGACGCCCCAGTGACTGTTCTCGAGCTTACGCGATGGCCTGTCCTCACGAACCGGCACGCCGGCGGGTACCGGAAAGGGATAGAAGTCTGCGCCGGGCTCGCCGATCTCGTCGTAGCTTGGATAGGGTATCCAGAGCAGTTCGAAGTGTGAGTCGCCGGCAAAACGCTCTGCCCGAACGCCCCACTGTGGGATGCGCATGGCATCAAATTCCTGCAGGTAAAACTCCCGCATATCCCGCGCCGAGACGACATCCGCCAGGAACAGGCCGACCATCTCGCCCCACACCACATGCTGCCGCCCAAGGCGGAGCTGCCAGTCCCCGGCATCCGCATCAATATAGGCCTCCCGAATCGTAAAACGACTGCGCTGGTCTTCGCGCACGGCGGAGGGGTAGTAGTGATCCTCAAGATCAAAAGCGGCATCGCCCTGCGCCCGCCCTGCCAGCTTGAAGCGCAGCGACGAGCCGAGATTGCCCGTAACAGCGGGTTCGAGGCGGGCACGCAGTATTGACCAGCGGGATGGATCGGACAGTGTATAAGCCGAGGTGAGCTCAGCGTAACCGGAGGTGCGTACATTGCTCAACCAGTCAGCAGGTTCCCCCTGGGGGAGTCCGCTGCTGCTGACTGCGGAGGACTCCGCGCCCGCTTCACTGCTGACATCGGCCAGGGCAACGCCGGCCAGCGCATTCAGGCAAAGCAGCGAGAGAGCATAAAGCCTGGAAAATTGATTCACGCCAGGCTGCTCTGATCAGCGGGTTGTGAAGCGGCACCAGAACGGGCCTCTTCACTCACAATTCGACCGTCCTCAATGGTCACCAGGCGCTGCGCCAGCGCCATCACGTGGGCATCGTGCGTCGAAAACACAAACGTCGTGCCCTCTTCCCGATTAATATCGCTCATCAATTCAAGAATCGCTTGCCCGTTTTCCCGATCGAGGTTGGCCGTGGGTTCGTCAGCGAGGATAACCCGGGCATGTGTGGCGAGCGCCCGGGCAATCGCCACGCGCTGGCGTTGACCACCAGAAAGCTGACTGGGTCGATGACCGGCATATCGCTCCAGGCCAACCACCTTGAGATAATGGGCCACTCGGTCGGCGCGCTCGGCACGCCCCAGCTCCGGCAGATGCATGAGCGGATAATCCACGTTCTCCGCCGCCGATAGCACCGGCAGTAGATTGAAGGTCTGGAAGATGAAGCCAATGCTGCGTGCGCGGAGATCAGCCAGCTGATCGGACGTTCTCCCCGATACCTCCTCACCATCGATGAACACCTGGCCGCTACTGGGCTCATCGATACAGCCAATGATGTTCAGCAAGGTGGATTTGCCGCTGCCGGAGGGGCCGCAGATCGCCAGGAAGTCGCCCGCCTCAATGCTCAGGCTGACCTCCCTGAGCGCATGCACTTCCTGCTCGCCCAGCGTGTAGGATTTGCAAACCTTGTCTACCTTAACGATTGTCATAGTGTTGTGCCTGAATCACGGGCAGAGACATGAGCATAGCACCCTGGCGCAGTATTCTGTCATGTTCAGCGGGCGACTCACCAAACCGGGGTATGCAGAGACCGCAGGCGGTCCGGCACGCCGACATCGTAGGAACCCACCCCGCCGCCGGTTTCTGGATTCCTGGATTCTGGATTACTTTGCAAAGCGCTAAATACAAGCTCAGAATGATTCAGTACCCAGACTGGACGCCATGCAATGACTTGCCACAAACCACAAAGCCTGAGAACCCACTCATTAATGATGCTGCTTCTGCTCGCACCGGGCATGCCTCCGCATGCCGTGGCCCAAGGCCCGGCAACACCTGAGAACCACGCAGACGCGGCGGAAGCCGCAGTTGACGCCACCGAGCTGCTACAGCGTGCCGATGCCATCCGCTTCCCGCGGGAGCATTTTGAGACCCGGCTTACGGTCACGAACTATACAGCGGACGAAGCGCAGGAAGTACGGGAGTACAAAGTCATGTCCCGGGGCAACGAAAACACCATCGTGCTGACAGAAGAACCGGCGTCTGAACGCGGCCAGGCTCTGCTCATGCGTGGACGCGACCTGTGGATTTTCATGCCGAGCGTTTCCCAGCCTGTGCGCTTATCGCTGTCACAGCGCTTGACCGGCCAGGTCGCCAACGGCGATCTCGCCCGTGCCAACTTTGCTGGCGACTACACTGCAAGCCTCGCAGGCAGCGAAACCCTGGACGGAGAAGAGTGTTGGGTGCTGGACCTGGCTGCTTCGGGACGGGGCGTCACCTACGCACGCGTGAAATATTGGGTAGCGAAGTCAACGTCACGTCCGATGCAGGCAGAATTCTATGCTGTGTCTGGGCGACTCCTCAAAACAGCTCAGTATACAAAATTTAGAGAACTCGCTGGACGAGAAAGGCCGACCCAACTCATCATCGAGGATGCGGTGAAGACTGGTAACTACTCAGTTCTTGAATACACGACAATGAAAATTACTGATTTACCAGAGCGCATGTTTACTCAGCAATATCTTCGGCGCCTTTGAGCAAAAGTCAAACTTGTCTACTGCGGCGCGTTAAAATGCGCCGAAGCAACATCATTCCAAGACCAACCAGCGCGAGCGTTGCTGGCGCAGGCACCGGGTCTGGATCGTCGGGTGCTAGGTTGCGTAACTGATATGCGTTTAAATGGACGTTGCTAAAACCGTTTGTCGCTAGCGTAAGGGCCTGGCTGCTGCCATCGGCAGTAAAGAAACCCACCGCAAACTGTCCGAGCCCAGTTCCCACGGCATCCACAGTCACAGTGCTTCCATCGCCATCGCCGAATATCATTTTGCGGCCGCTGCTGTTTGGGCGTAAATCTGTGAACCAAACCTGAAGCAGGTACAGGTTGTTAGCGGACAATCCGTCGCCACCAATGTCAAGGTTAAGTGACACGTTCGCCCCACCACCAAAGGCAAAGGTATTTAACAGCGAATCGTAGCTAGCGCTACCTGTCGTCGCGCCACTGTTATTCAACGCGGATGCGAAACCGTCGACCAACGGCGCTGGCGTAGCATCGTTGAACGTTACTCCATTGACCAAGATCGACCCGCCGCCCGCAGCGCCGTTCAACGCCTCTACCAATTCTCCGGTCGTGATGACATCGGATTCTTCGCTAGAGTTCTGGACGGCATTCCACGTGATGGGAGCCGCGTTGACGACTGACGCAACAGTGAAAAACGAGACGAATATCAGAGGCTTCCAGTGGTTCATAAATACATCCCTACTTCATATCTACAACAATTTAGATTGGTAAAGCAAAATCCAGGCCATTTTTTACCCCTTTGATTTACCTGACATTTTTGGGCTAGCTACGTTCATACACGATTTCTTCAGGGATAAATGTAAAAAATACTGACACATCCACGCATTACACCCCCTGCCGCAGCGCCTCGGCAATATCGGCCCGCGCAGCAC
>JBHEPQ010000222.1:0-10379 GCA_046260215.1 Chromatocurvus sp. | reverse complement strand
TCCTCGGCATGCAGTAGCGCATCGTGCTCGCGCAGCAGCGCGACGATCCCGGCGTTCGCCTTGAACACATGCTCGCCGGCAAAGTGCGGCGTCTCCGGCAGGTAGACGCCGTTGCCACCCACTGGGTTGTACACCTCGATGTCGTAGGCCGCGCCCACCACGAAGTCGTCCTGGCCGTGGGCCGGCGCGGTATGTACAGCGCCCGTACCCGCTTCGGTCGTGACATGCTCACCGAGGATCACCAGCACATCGCGGTCAAGGTAGGGGTGACGCAGGCGCTGCTGCTCGAGGTCTTTGCCCAGGCAGCGCCCCAGGATCTCGACCCGCTCCAGGCCGTAACGCCCGGCGCAGCTCCCGGCCAGTTCCGCCGCCACCAGCAGCTGCCGACCGCCGGCATCCAGCAGAGTGTACTCGAGTTCCGGGTGCAGACTCACCGCCATGCTCGCGGGAATGGTCCAGGGCGTGGTGGTCCAGATGACAACTGCGACATTATCCGCGCGGTCGGCATCGGCGCCGCAGGCGGCGGCTATCGCGGCGCTGTCCCGGGCCGGGTAGGCCACATCGATGGCGGTGGAAACCTTGTTCTCGTACTCGACCTCGGCCTCGGCCAGCGCCGAACCACAGTCGGTGCACCAGTGCACGGGCTTGAAACCCTTGTGCAGGTGGCCGTTATCAATCAGGCGGCCCAGGGTACGGATGATATCCGCCTCGAAGCGGGGGTCCATGGTCAGATAGGGGTTATCCCACTCACCGAACACGCCCATGCGCACGAAGTCCTCGCGCTGGGTGTCGATCTGGCGCCGCGCATAATCCCGGCACCTGTCGCGAAATTCCGCAGGCGTGACCTTGACCCCGGCCTTGCCTACCTTCTTTTCCACGTTCAGCTCAATCGGCAGCCCATGGCAGTCCCAGCCCGGGACGTAGGGCGCATCAAATCCCGCAAGGGTGCGCGACTTGACGATCATGTCCTTGAGAATCTTGTTGACCGCGTGGCCGACGTGCAGCTCGCCGTTGGCGTAGGGCGGTCCGTCGTGAAGAATAAACAGGGGCTTACCGGCGCTCGCCTCGCGGATGCGTCGGTACAGGTTCATCTCGCGCCAGCGCGCCAGGCGCTCGGGCTCGCGCTGGGCGAGACCCGCCTTCATCGGAAAATCCGTCTGTGGCAGATTCAGGGTCGCCTTGTAATCGCTCATTTGCTGCTGCTATCCATGCTGTTGTGTGGCGCCGGCGGATTGCACTGGAACCAGCGCCGCGCGGCGTCGATATCGTTCTGGATGGCGTCCCGCAGCGCCTCCAGTGAGTCGTACTTTTTTTCAGGCCGCGAGCGGTGTACGAAGCGCACGTCGATGCGCTGGCCATACAGGTCAGGCGAGCCCTCAAGCAGATGTACCTCGAGATTGGCGCGGGTACCGTTGCTCACCGTCGGGCGGGTGCCCACGTTCGCCACACCGGGACAGCCGTCCAGACCGGGACCGTCCACCCGCACATTGAACACACCGGCGAGGGGTGATCGCAATCGCTTCAACTCGACGTTCGCCGTGGGCGCGCCCAGTTCACGACCGAGTTGCTGCCCGCGCACCACGCGGCCGCTGATAGCATAGTCGCGACCGAGCAGGCGGGCCGCGTGCGCAAGATCGCCATCGCCCAGCGCATCGCGCACGCGGCTGCTGCTCACACGCTCTCCGTCGATCTCGAGGGTTGCCGTCGGCAGCGTGACAAAACCCTCCTTCTGTCCCAGAGTGCGCAGGAGCGCGGCATCCCCTTCGCGCTCGCGTCCAAAACGAAAGTCATCGCCCAGCACCAATCGGCGAACGCCCAGACCACGCACGAATATCGCGTGCGCAAAATCTGCCGCGGACATCCCGCGCAGGGATTCGTCGAAACGAATACGCAGCAGGCGATCAATACCCATACCTGAAAGGGCGACAAACTTCTCGCGGAAGCTCATCAGGCGGGGCGGCGCATCGCCAGGTGCCAGATATTCCCGCGGCAGGGGCTCGAACACGATCACGGTCGAGGGCAGCCCCAACGCACGCGCTTCGCCGAGCAGCTGCTCGAGCACTGCCCGATGCCCCAGATGGACACCATCAAACGCCCCGATAGTCGCGACACAGCCGCGGTGGCGGGGCTGCAGGTTGCGCAGGCCTCGAATCAGCTCCATCGTTTTTCAGGGACACTTTCGGCGAAAACGCCGAGTATATCGAAAACCGGGGTGCGGGCATACGCCACTGAACGCGGGCGCCTCAGTCGCGTCGGGGCGTGCGCAGATGCTGCAGCCGCGTGCCCGTCAGCGCATGCACAACAACGTAGGTCGCTGCCCCCGCCCCACACAGCAACGCGAGCTCAAGACTGCGCCGCGCCCAGGACCAGCCGAGCCAGGTTTCGGTGGGCGCTGCCAGCCATAGCAGCACCACGAACATGGCAAGGGTGGCCAGCAGAAGGCGTCTGATGTAGGCGCGCCAGGCACTGCTGAATCGGTAGATGGAATCACGCAGAAGGCCGCGCCACAGCAGCACGGCATTCAGATAGGCGGCCACGCTGGTGGCGAGTGCGAGCCCGACGTGCCCCAGATTGGCGTAAAACAGGAGTGGCAGCACGAAAGCGAAGTTGAGCACCATATTCGCCAGCATGGCGCGGATACCGATGGAGACCGGCGTCATCATGTCCTTGCGCGCATAAAACCCCGGCGCCAGCACCTTGATCAGCATGTAGGCACAGAGCCCGAGAGCATAGGCCCGCAGACTATAGGCGGCCATGCTGACATCGTGGGGCGAAAGCGCCCCATACTGAAACAGGGTCACAAGAATCGGCTCAGCCAGCATCACCAGGGCCACGGTCGCCGGCACCGCGATCAGCAGCACGCCGCGCACGGCCCAGTCCAGCGTCTGTGCAAAACGCGCCGGGCGCGCCGCCGACTGGTCGGCGGACAGGCTGGGCAGTATCACCGTGGCAATCGCGATGCCGAATACCCCCAGGGGCAGCTCTGTGAGGCGATCGGAATAATACAGCCATGACACGCTGCCGGTGGGCAGGAAGGACGCGAGTACCGTGTCCAGAAGCAGGTTGATCTGGCTGACGGAAACGCCGAACAGTGCCGGCACCATAAGCCAGAGAATCCGTCGCACCCCGGGATGGCGAAGTCCCCAGCGCGGGCGGGGCACCAGATCGAGACGATAGAGAAAAGGCAGCTGGAACAACAGCTGGATCAGGCCGGCGAAGGCGACGCCCCAGGCCAGCGCAAAGGCCGGCTCGGAAAAGCCGGGCGCCGCGAACGTCGCGGCGCCGATCAGCGACAGATTGAGCAATACCGGCGTGAAAGCAGGCACCGCAAAGCGCCCGTAGCTGTTCAGAATCGCGCCGCACAGGCCCGTCATCGAGATCAGCAGCAGATAGGGAAATGTCACGCGGATCAGGTTCGCAGTAAGCGCAAATTTCTCCGGATCTCTCATGAATCCGGGTGCAAACACCGCGGCGACTACAGGCGCAGCAAGGATGGTGAGCGCGGTCAGAACCACGAGAGCGCTGCCGAGAACCCCGGCGACGCGATCGATCAGTTCGCGCACGGCCGCCTGGCCGCCCTCTTCCCTGTAATCGCTGAGCACCGGCACAAACGCCTGGGCGAATGCACCCTCCGCAAACAGCCTGCGCAGGAAGTTGGGTATCTTGAACGCGACAAAAAAGGCGTCGGCATTGGCGCTGGCACCGATAAACGCGGCCAGTACCACGTCGCGAACAAGTCCGAGTATCCGCGACAGCATGGTCATGCTGCCGACCACCGCGCTGGAGCGCAACAGCCCCGGAGACGGCTTCACGCCCGACGCGTCGCTCATTCGGTAGTCTGCTGGCCGTACGCCTCCGCCGCCAGCCAGCGCTGGCGCAGCCGGTCTCCGTGTAGCGCCAGCCACTGCAGCGCAACCAGGGTATGCCCATTGGCAATACGATCGGCGGCCAGCAGCTCCAGCGCTTCAGTGCGCGCTATGCGGTGCACCAGGATATCCTCTCCCTCGCTGTCCAGGCCGTGCACGTCGCCGGCACCTGAGGTCAGCACACGGCCGCAGAACAGACGCACATGCTCCGAACAGGCCCCGGCGCTGGGGTAGAAGCTCGCCACCGGCACCAGTTCCGCCAGTTCGCAGCCGGCCTCCTCCTGGGCTTCACGATGCACCACGTCGATATCGGATTCCCCGGTCTCAATGATTCCCGCAACTAGCTCCAGCATCCACGGCGATGCATCACCCCGCAGGGCCCCGGGGCGAAACTGCTCCAGGAGTATCAGCGAGTCGGTTTCCGGCTCGTAGGGCAGGACGCCGACGGCGTCGCCACGATGAAACACCTCACGGGTCAGCGGCGAACTCCAGCCACCGTTGAAACAGCGGTGTTCAAGCGTAACGCGGGCAACCCGGAAATAGCCGCTGAACGCACTCTGTTCCTCGAGCACGCGCACATCGCCGGCACCGAAACGCAATTGAAAACTCATATTGCGCGCCTGCCGGTATACCACTTCACCGGCGTGGAGCAGGCATCCACCTGATCCACCACATCGAGTACCAACGCGAACAACGCCATGCGCACCAGGAGACCGTTGTCGGTCTGGCGGAAAATCGCCAGGTTCGGGTTGTCATTGAGATCATCATCGAGCTCGCGGGCGTTTTCCCGGGAATCCCGGGGCAGCGGGTGCATGATCACGGTGTTGGGCTCGCAGTGCGCCGTGTAGATGCTCTGGTTGAGACGGAAGCGACCGCGGTACAGATCCGCCTCCTCCCGGGTCGTGAATCGCTCCTCCTGCAGCCGCGTGCTGTAAACGATATCGACGTTGGCGATGCTCACCTCCAGCACATCGGTCTCGCTTACCTGGTGTCCGGCCTCGCGCAGCGCGTCGATGATGGCGTCGGGCATGCGCAGCTCCGCCGGCGACACCAGCACGAAATGTATCTGATCGAACAGTCCCAGCAACTTGCACAGGGAATGCACGGTACGCCCATAGCGCAGGTCCCCCAGCATGGCAATCCGCAGCCTGTCGATGCCCTGACCGCGACCGGCCAGCTCCGCCCTGATGGTGTAGAGATCGAGCAGCGCCTGGCTGGGATGCTCATTGCTGCCGTCACCGCCATTAATCACCGGTACGCGACTGGCGGCCGCGAACTCCGCCACCGCGCCGGAGGTCGGATGGCGCATTGCAATCACATCGGAATAACCACTCAGCACCCGGGCGGTATCGTACAGCGACTCCCCCTTGGCAATGGCAGACTGCTCAAAGCCCGTGGTTTCACGGACTTCGCCGCCGAGCAGATTGAACGCACTACCGAAACTGACACGGGTGCGGGTACTGGGCTCGAAGAACATCGCGCCGAGAATCGCGCCGTCCAGCACCTTGGTGCGCCGGCGACGGCGGGCATAGGGCTCCATGTCATCGGCCACCGTGAAGATGCGCTCCACATCCGCGCGCTCGAACTGGCCTATCGACAGAATATGGCTACCGGCAAACTGCATCATCCCCCCTGCTCACCGCAGATCCCTCGGCTCCGATTATACATGCGACATGCCCTGGCGGGTCAGGCCAGCAGGGTATCACCCCAGGCCTGCAGTGCCTCAAGGGTCTGGCGCGACGGCGACGCCGGCGCTGACGCCTGCAGTCGCTCAGCCAGGTCTTCCTGATAGGCCTCCAGTCCCCGGGGAAACCCGGGCGCATCGCCCGAGAGCCGATGCAGCCGGAACGCATCCCAGCGCTCCCGCTCGGCGTCATCCAGCGTGTGCGGGTAATTGCGCGCCCGGTAGCGAAAAAACATCTCCGGCAGCCGCGGATCCTCAAAGACGGGAGTTGCCCCCGCCAGCGCGTCCGGCGGCAGCTGACGCAGCCTGTCCATGGCGCGGCGGTCGCCGTCACTGAAAAACCCGCCGCCATACAGCTGCGTATCCGGATCGTTGTCCTGGGGCCACTCCCTGGGTGCGTGGATCGCAGCCAGCTTGCCCTGAAACTCCCCGGGGGCCTTCTCCCGCCAGGTTCGCAACCGCGCCAGGTGCTGGCGACAGCGTTCACCGTCAAGGCCCAGCCTCGCGGCAGTCTGCGCATCCGCCATGCGCGCGGTCACCAGCACGGGAGCGCGATTGATATGCACCGACTTCAGCCCCGGGCGCGGTTCAGCATCGGGCAGGTCTTGGGCACGCGAATACAGGCGCTGCCTCAGGGTGTCCGCATCCAGCTCAATCAGATCAAGGGGGTCGGCAGCCAGGTCGTAGCAGATAATCTCGTTGCGGTTACCGGGATGAGCCATCAACGGTGCAATCAGTCCGATATTGTGGCGTGCAGCGCCGAACATGCCCGACACGTGCAGCACCGGCTTCATGGCGTCGATGTCGAGCATGGCTGCAGCCGCATGTTTGCTGCGCAGACGCAGCATGTACTCGTACAGCCTTGGCTGGCGATCCCGGAGCAGGCGCGCAACGGCGATGCTGGCTGATACATCCGACAGCGCGTCATGCGCCGCGGCGTGCTCGATACCGTTGGCGGCAGTCAGCGCCTCCAGCCTGAAGCTCGGCAGACCATCCTCGCGCCGCGGCCACTCGATGCCCCCGGGGCGCAGCGCATAGGCCGCACGCAGCGCATCGATAAGGTCCCAGCGCGAATTGCCGTTCTGCCATTCGCGGGCGTAGGGATCGAACAGATTGCGATATAGCGTGTGCCGCGTCACTTCATCGTCAAAGCGAATGGAGTTGTAGCCGACGCCGCAGGTGCCCGCTGCGGCGAGCTCCTGGTGAATTCGCGCCATGAACTCACACTCCGGCAGGCCCTCTTTCAGCGCCAATTGGGGCGTGATGCCGGTGACCAGACAGGCTTCCGGCTGCGGCAGGTAATCGTCGGCGGGGGCGGCATAGAGCACCAGCGGCTCGCCAATCGGGTTGAAATCGGCGTCGGTGCGCTGGCCGGCAAACTGCACCGGCCGGTCGCGCATCGGATCGGTGCCGAAGGTCTCGTAATCGTGCCAGTAAAAGGTCTGGTCGGACATCCGCTGCGATCGACAGCTCAGATGAGCTCTAAGGCCTGAGTCTCGATCTTCTCGCGCCAGATTCCGGGCCCCGTGTCGTGTACCGAAACGCCGCGGCTGTCCACGGCCACGCTCACCGGCATGTCCCTGACCTCGAACTCGTAGATCGCCTCCATGCCCAGCTCCGGGAAGGCCACCACCCGCGACGAGGTGATCGCCTTGGACACCAGATAGGCCGCGCCGCCCACGGCCATCAGGTAGACCGCGCCGTGTTTCCTGATCGCCTCGATGCCGGTGGGCCCGCGCTCCGCCTTGCCGATCATGCCCATCAGGCCCGTCTGCTCGAGAATGAAATCGGTAAACTTGTCCATGCGCGTGGACGTGGTCGGACCCGCGGGGCCCACAACCTCATCGCGCACCGGATCTACCGGACCGACGTAGTAGATGAACCGGTCGCGAAGATCGACGCCCTCCGGCAGCCCTTCACCGCTCTTTATCAACTCCTGCATCTTTTTATGGGCGGCATCGCGCCCCGTGAGCATCCGGCCCGACAGCAGCAGCGTATCCCCCGGCTGCCAGCTGGCGGCCTCTTCCCGCGTCACCGTGTCGAGATTGACCCGGCGCACGCCATCACCCACTTCCCAGGTGATATCCGGCCAGTCGTTGATGTCCGGCGGGGTCTGCAGGGCCGGCCCGCTGCCATCGAGAACAAAGTGCGCGTGGCGGGTTGCGGCGCAGTTGGGGATCATCGCCACCGGCAGTGAGGCCGCGTGGGTCGGAAACTCTTTGATCTTGACGTCGAGCACCGTGGTCAGCCCGCCGAGTCCCTGGGCACCGATACCGAGGCGATTCACCGCATCCATGATTTCCAGGCGCAGTTCCTCACTGCGACAGGCGGGACCGCGCTGGCGCAGCTCGTGAATATCGATAGGGTCCATCAGCGACTCCTTTGCCAGCACCGCCGCTTTCTCCGCCGTGCCACCTATGCCGATACCCAGCATGCCCGGCGGACACCAGCCGGCGCCCATCGTCGGCAGGGTTTTTACGACCCAGTCGACAATGGAGTCCGATGGATTGAGCATCACCAGCTTCGACTTGTTTTCGGAGCCTCCCCCTTTGGCGGCGACGCGAACGTCTACCGTGTCACCCTCGACCAGTTCCATGTGGATCACCGCGGGCGTGTTATCCCCTGTATTGCGCCGCTTGCCCGCCGGGTCCTCGAGTATAGAGGCGCGCAGGACGTTGTCCGGATGTGTGTAAGCCCGGCGCACGCCCTCGTTGACCATATCGGCCACCGACTGCGATGCGTCCCAGCGCACGTCCATGCCGACACGCAGGAACACGGTAACGATTCCCGTATCCTGGCAGATCGGTCGATGGCCGACGGCGCACATGCGCGAGTTGATAAGAATCTGCGCCATGGCATCCTTCGCTGCCGGGTTCTGCTCCATTTCCCACGCCTTGTGCACTCCCTGCACAAAGTCCAGCGGGTGATAGTAGGAAATGAACTGCAGGGCGTCGGCGACACTCTCGATGAAGTCGTTCTCGTGAATGGTTGTCATGCGTTGTTCCCTGTAAGCCGTCTTTCTGCGAGGCCCGGCATCAGGCCCCGGGTTGCCGCAGCGCCCGTACAGCGCTTTGCAGCTCACTGATGCTGCCATTGATCTGGCGGCGGAAATTGTTGATGGATTCCACCCATTCCTCGTTACTGGTAACGCGCTTGTTGAGGCGAGCCACGTCCAGGTTGAGTTTGTTCACCGTATCCGCGACGCGCTCCATACTGGCCTGGTTCGCCTTGGCATTGCTCATTAGCTGATCCAGATCGCCGGCAACGCCTTTGAGTCTGGTGACATCGTTCTTCAGACCGGCGAGGTCGTTATTGGCACTGCTGATGGAACCGTCCAGGCTGGCAATCTTCTTGTCAAGATTTGTCGTCGTGCCCTGAAGTTCCTCGATGTTGGCCTTGTTGCGGCGCCACGCCGACGCCCAGAGCTTGTCCACCTCGGAATACAGCTCCTCAATCTTCACCGCCATCTGCGCCGTGTTCTGGCTAAGGCCCTGATCCGTGTCCGAGAGGCGGTCCTCGAGGTCACTGATGCGCTCGGCATAGCGCTCGCGATCAAACTCCGCCTGGGCCAGCTTTTCCTCGAGCTGCCAGGTCCAGGCACAGGCAACCAGAGCCACCACCAGTGACACCGTAACCAGCAGGCGCATCAGCAGCGGACTTCCGCCGCCAGCGCGACCCCCCGGGTCGGCACTGCCTCCCCTGCCACTGGCCCGGTCGCGCCGCGCTGCGCGACGCGCAGCACCACCGCTGGCCCCGCTTCGTCCAGCGACGTCGTCGTCGCGATTCGGCACCATGGAGGGTATATCCCCCAGTTCGTCATCTCTGGACATGATTGCTGTATCCGCTGAATGTTTGGGCATTATACCCGGCGGCAGCGCGCAGCTTAAAGCTAGTGGGCCACGCGGTAAGTTCGGTAAACGCGGAATTCAACGACCTGTCACGCAGCCATCGCCAGTCGTGTTAAACTATGGGTAATGAGTGCAACGGGAAAATTCATCGGGCCAGCGGCAATAACCGTATACCAATCCGACGACACCCGGCGGTGCATATCTGACGCTCCGCTGCATTTCTACACATGCAAAACATACACGCAACTATACATGCAACGATGCAACCGCAACCATGTAACAGAGAAAGGAGAGCTTCATGGCTTTTGAATTACCCACACTGCCGTATGAGAAGAACGCACTCGAGCCGCACATCTCGGCCGAGACGCTGGAATATCACTACGGCAAGCACCACAAGACCTACGTCGACAAGCTGAACGGCATGGTCGAGGGCACCGACATGGCGAGCAAGACCCTCGAGGATGTGGTCAAGGCGGCTACCGGCGGCATGTTCAACAACGCCGCACAGGTGTGGAACCACACTTTTTACTGGAACTGCCTGTCACCCAACGGTGGCGGTGCGCCGGGCGGCGCCCTGGCGGCGAAGCTCAATGAGTGTTTCGGCTCCGTCGACAAGTTCAAGGACGAATTCACCAACAGCGCTATCGGCAACTTCGGTTCCGGCTGGACCTGGCTGGTGCAGAAGCATGACGGTTCCGTCGCTATCGTCAACACCGACGACGCCGGGACACCATTGACGGACGACAGCGTAACCCCGCTGCTCACCGTCGACGTCTGGGAGCACGCCTACTACATCGATTACCGCAACGCGCGGCCGAAGTACATGGAGGCCTTCTGGGCGCTGGTCAACTGGGATTTTGTGGCGTCCAACATGAAGTAACGCCCCGCCCCGCGCTTTCTGGAAGCCCTCCCTCGTGAGGGCTTTTTTGTGTCTGGCTGCTTCAGGCTTTGGGCGGCTGCACGCGACAGAGTCCGTGGCGG
>JBHEPQ010000176.1:0-4403 GCA_046260215.1 Chromatocurvus sp. | reverse complement strand
CGCCCAGGGCGCGTTCGATGGCACCCTGCCAGTCGCGGTGCTCATCGCGCACGTCGATCAGTTCACCGATGAACATCAGGTCATCCAGCGGTATTTCCAGGGCATCGCTCATCTGGTCGCGCAGGCGCTGGAAGGCCGGGTTGATGTTGGAATTTGGTCGCGCCTCGATCTCGGCGATATGGCCCTGCAGGCTGTCGCGATCTGCCTGCAGGTTGCTCAGCTTTCCACCCGCCTCGGCGAATGCGTCCTGTGTCTGCTTCTGCGCGACCTCGGCGTCCCGCAGTGCGATCTCCCGGCGCTGCTGGTTGTCGAGGAAAAGGTGTTTTTCCAGTCCATCCGCCAGGTTCAGCTTGCGTGCCAGCTGCTGGTAGTCGCTGGCGCGTGTCGTGACCTGTTGCAGACGCTCCCGTGCATGCCGCAGCTCTGCTTTGACGTTCTCGATTCGCTCACCGCCGGCGTGCAGGTAGTCCGCGTGGCGCTGTTCCGTTGTTCTCTGTGCCCGGTCTTCCTGTTCCCTGAGGGTTGTCAGCGCGTCGTGCAGCCGGGCGACGAGCGCATCGAGCTCGTCGACGCGCTGGCCCCAGAGAACCGCGGACTGCTCGCCGACATACACGGGTAGACCCTGCAGGTCTGCGGCGAGCAGCTCCACGGCCTCGGAAGATTTCTGCAGCTGAGCCCATGCCGCGGGCAGGGCGGCCAGCGCCTGGCACTGGTCGCGCACATCGCAGAGTTCCCGGTGCACACTCTCCAGATCCTCGAATTCGGCGACTGCGGTGCGCGCGTCCTCGCGCACGCCGCTGGGTTCCAGTACCAGATCGCGGATCAGTTGCGTCAGGTCGTCGATTTTCTTCAGACCCAGGGCGCGGGAGAGCAGGCCGGGTGCGTTGCGGTTTTCCATGTGCAACAGGCGACGATAGTTCTCGCGGTACTCGCCGAAGCGGTCATCACAGGGAACGATGGTCGGGTCCTGCTTGAGGCGCTGTTTCAGGGAGCGGGCATCGCCCTCGCCAAAGGCCCGTAAGAGTTCCTCCAGGGTATAGTTGCGGCGTGCGACCAGGTAAAGACGCTTGACGTCCGCGAGGGCGTTCGAGGCCTGCGTGGTCCAGAACAGCGCGGCGAGGGTGAATTCAGAGCCGTCGTCGGCGCGGAACAGGGCGCTCAGGGCTGTGGCGGTGGCGCCATTGCGTTTGTTGAGTGTGCGCGTGCCGGCGCCCTCGTGTTCCGAGCCATAGCTGCCGCGCATGTAGGACAGCAGGTTGCGATCGCTGCTGTCACCCTGAGCGGCAGCGAGGTTGAAATTGCCCTTGCCGGCGGGCATCAGCAGAGCCATCAGCCCGTCAATCAGGGTGGACTTTCCGGCACCGTTGTCGCCGGTTATGAGTGTGCCCTGTGGATCGATTTTTGCGCTGTGCAGGCCGTGGAAAGAGCCCCAGTTGTACACGGAGAGCTCCGACAGGCGGATCTGTCCCTGCGGGAAGAAGCTGTCATGCATCGCTCATACTCCCCCCGTTGCCGGTTGCTGCGGCCAGCGACCGGTATTCTTCCAGCAGCTGCTGCAGAAAATCGGCGCTGACGAGATAGCGTATCGCGGGAGTGATCTCGAAGCGCTCTTCCTCACCGCGCGCACTGGCGACGATCTTGCGTTCCGCCAGCCGGTTCAGGGCGCCTGACAGCTTGCTGCGATCCAGGCGACTGTTGTTGGTCAGGGGCAGGAAGGGCGTCAGGCGCGCCTCGATCTGTGCCAGGTCGACCACGACCTTGCGTTCTCCCGTGGTTTCACGCTCCTGGTAATGCTTGCGCAACACCAGAAGCAGCAGTGTCTCGTAGAGGGTCAGGGTACGACGGTTGATCAGCGTAACCTTGTTACCGTCGCCGTCACTATCGCCTTCGTCATCTTCGCCGGTTTCCGGCTGCAGCAGCAAGGCGACGCCTGCCTTGTCATCCAGCATCAGGCGCAGGTACAGGTTCGCCAGCTGCGGCTCGATCGCTTCACGATGGCGGCACAGCGCCTCAAATAGCAGTCGCTTCTGGTCGAACAGGATGATTCCGTGTTTCAGCAGATAGACCAGGGCCCGCCGGGCCTCATGCGGGAGCCCCGCTTCCCGTACATCTACATCCTTGACCGGGGCATTTACCTGGCCCTGCTCGTTGCCACCGCCAGGCGCTTCTTGTTCCAGCGGCCCGGGATGCGGCGTGTCATCTGCCGCCGGGGCGGACGGCACTGCTTCGCGCCAGAGGTCGAAGAGCTGCGGTGCGTCTGTCGGTTTCTGCCCGTTCATAGCGACAGTTCCTCAAGTCGTTCCGGAAACAGCTCCGCGTGGAGCATGTAGTGGGGAATCGAGGCCTGGATGGGGCCGCGTCGGCGATCCGTGACGGTAACAGACTCCCGCTCTGGCAGACACGGCGCATTGACGGCGCGGGCGATCCGAAGACAGGCGACCAACTCTTCCAGGCCAGCGCGCAGTGGCCTTGCGCGTGTGAGGTCGGCAATGCTGCGGGGGCCGCCGGTGCGTAACTGGTTGCGCATTTTTGCGGCTACCTCCATCACCTTGACGGTTTCCAGATGCTGCAGCATGGCGGTGTTCAGTTCACGGCTGTTTGCCTGGGGTTTCACGTCGCTGGTATCCAGCTGCTGGTCCGGAATACGCAGTTTCAAGCCATCCAGCGAGCGAATCGAGGCGCTGCCGCTGTTCAGCGCCAGACCCGTTTCGCTGCGCAGACTGATGCCGCTGTCGGGAAAGGTGACGGCAACCTGCTCCAGATCCCTGAGTAGCTGGTCCACCATGCGGTTTTCCAGGTGTGCGCCGCTTTCCACGAAAGCGCGCAGGCTTTCTTCAGTGCGCCGACGCACCTGAAACACGCGTTCACTCTCCCTGCCGAGCTCGCGCATGAGCCGTTCCAGAAAGCGCCGCTGCCCCGGGTTGAGATCCTCGGCGGCGGGCCGGGTGATGATGCTGTTGATCTGCTCGCGCAGCTCCGTGCTTCGGTTCTGGTCCATCAGGAGTTCGAAGAAGCCCTCGAACGCGCGACCGGCCTCCGAGGCCAGCAGCAGTTGCTCCTTTTCCAGCAGCCCCGAGAGGACCTCGCCACGACCGCCACCGGATTCGATCATGTCCACCCGCAGCGCCTGGTCCAGGTGGCGAATCTCATCCTCGACCCGCCGGAAATCGGCCGTCAGTACCGAGGCCAGCTGGTAGACCTCCCGCACCCGCTCGCGCTGTACCGGTTCCGGGAGTTCACGCACCACGCCACCCTTCAGCTCCGCGATTTCCTGCTCAAGCCGCTGTTTGCGTGCCTCGAGTATGGCGATACGCTCACCGGCGTTCGGGCTAAGGGCCACCGCCAGGTCGCGCACGGCGTCCTGAACGATGCGCAGGTGCGAGGCCGTGGCGTGGGTCTGACGCTGATCGAGACCGTGACAGAAGCGCAGGGCGACTTCACAGGCGTCGGTTTTCATCAGCTGGTCGTCGAGCTCGCGCAGCCAGCCGGCCTGGATCCACTGGCGCAGGTAGGTGCTGGGCGGAGAGTCGGTTTCCCAGGTATTCATTTCCCGGGAATTCTGCAGCTCCGCGGCGAGCGCCGCCCGCGCCTGCCCGAAGGAGACCTCGCTGGACTCCCGGAACAGGTCGGAGACAAAGGCAAGTATGTGTGGCGCGTTATCGGCGCGCAGCAGCTGCCAGGCCGCGTGCTCTGCCCAGAGGCGGCGAAATCGTGCCTGGTGTTCTGTAAATGACATGGCCGTGTTTTTTGCGAACATCGAAAGCGATATACACGATTGTGCCACACTTCAGATCAGTAGGTGCAGCGCTCATCAATCCGCTCCTGAATCCGCTCTGCAATCCGAAACCAGTCCGAAGCCAGTCCGAAGCCAGTACGCTCCCAGTACGTTCCCAGTACTATCCGCTCTCATTTAAGCATTGACCTCTAATGCGGCCCGTTCCCGAGGCATTAATCTGATCACCAATTGGTCTGAGACAAGCCCACTATGCGGTTACTTCTCAACGAAGGGGCATATCGCGTGAGCGGATTTGACGGAACGCAGAGCTTGGGGCCGGGGCATTTGCAGACTAAAATACTGGATAAATATCCAGTTATGAGGTGGGCCATGGCCATGCAGGCATTGGTAGGCGATTGCGACCATCGGCTCGAGGGTGCGCAGTTGGGTCAGGCGATAGCCGAACTTGCAGCGCAGATCAATGCCGCGAATCACCGCCTGCTGCGCATGATCGCCCGCTTTGACCGCTGCGGCGGCTGGCGCGCGCAGGGCACGATGCGCTCCTGCGCCCACTGGCTGGCGGCGAACTGTGGGATTTCGCTCGGAGCCGCGCGGGAAAAGGTGCGGGTGGCGCGGCAGCTCGACGTGCTGCCAGAGCTGAGCGAGAAGTTCTCTCGGGGCGACATTT
>JBHEPQ010000280.1:0-5198 GCA_046260215.1 Chromatocurvus sp. | reverse complement strand
AGTTCCCGCCACGCCTCGCGCAGATGCCACTCGACATAATACGCCAGCATCCACAGAAACAGATGCGCCCGCACCCGGTTCTTCAGGCGGTGATGAATCGGACGCACCTTCAGGTCTATGCTTTTGAGCGACCGGAACGCTCTTTCTACGTTGGCCAATGATTTGTAGTGGCGCACACACTCGGCGCTGTCCATCTGTGTCACCGGCACCGAGGTCCGGATGATGTAAAGACCATCCAGCGCGGCTTCATGAGCAATGCGCTCGGCACTGCGCGCAAACGAGAAGCTCTCTTCATCGATCGCCAGCTCGATGTGCTTGGCCAGCTTGTACTGGTCGATCAGTGAGCGGATCGACACGCTCTTGAGTGCAGGCACCCAGTCGATGCCATCGGTCTTGCTGAGCGCGTCGATCGTCTTGCTCGAGATCATGCCGCGGTCGCCGACCATGATCATCCGTTCAAGGCCGAAGTCCTCGCGACTGGGTGATCTCGAACGCCTCGGTGGCGGGAACGAAAGTCTCACCGCGCAAGGCGCATCGGACCAGCTCGATCACATCAATGGGCAGGTGGGACAGGTTGCCCAGGGTCTCGTTTTTGACTTTGTCGCCGTCGCGGTAACTGCGACGCAGGACCGACACGTTGAGCGCCAGGGCGAAGGTGCCCCAGGCAAGGTAGGGAATCATCAACGCCGCAGCGAGCGACATGAGCAGGTACAGCACCGTCCAGATCACCGGGAACAGCATGTCCGATGGCGTCCAGGGCGGTAGGCTCAGATTCCGGTACCAGGCGCCGGGCTTGAACAGGTAGCCCGCAGTCGCCGGCACCGCGCAAATCAATAGGTAGAGTGGAAACAGGCTCGTGCAGGCCCCCGCATGGTCTGCTGATTTCAAGATCGGTGCGCCCTTGATCGAAGCTGAGCCGAACCGCTGAACGTCCTTCACCGGTCGGTCCCGACGCGATAGGCCATGGCGGGCTCCCGGCCTTGTGTGCAACGCGATGCAGCAGATTGCCGCGCCCGCCCTTCGCCGCTTGTTCCAGACCAACCCGCACCGTACACCGCCGGAACACTTCTGATGCTATCCCTGAAGCCGAGGTGCAGGCAACCTCGCCCGGTCATTCCTGATGTGCGGGCAAAGTGACGGTATTGACTGGCAGGCCTACAGCCAGTCCTCGCCGGCCTCCAGCTGCGGCGGCTCGCATAGTGATCGGGCCGCCCGGACGGCGCCTCGGGCTTCAGCCAGCCGGCAGTTCTATCGCCCGGGCCGCGGCGCCGTCGCGGGCGCCGTAGTGCCCGAGCACGGCAGCGGCCTGTCGGGCGCCGAGCCTGCCTGCCTCTGACAGATCCATGCCCCGCGCCAGGCCGCCCAGGAAACCGCTCGCCCAGGCATCGCCCGCGCCGGTGCTGTCGACAACCCGGGGCACTGCCTCCGCGTCGATAGCATGCCGATTGTCGGCATCGGCCACGATGGCGCCCTTGTCGTGTTCTGTGACCGCTGCCACGGTGACTCTGTCCAGCGCCCAGTCAAGCGTTGCCCCGGCCTCTGTGAGCCCGGCCAGGGCACCGATCTCCAGGTGGTTGCCGACCAGGATATCGGTGTGGTCGACAATAAAGCTGAGCATGCCATCCCGGTTGCGCTCAACGCAGCCGACGTCAGAAGGCGTCAGAGCGACCCTGGCGCCGATCGCCCTGGCCACGGCAGCGGCGGCAGCGACGACCTCGGCGCCCTGCGGCGCATCCCACAGGTAGCCCTCGATAAAAATGATGTCGAACTGTGCCGGCAGCGCCTCCGCGATATCTTGCGGCGCCAGCGTGACCGCGGCGCCGAGGTAGGTGCTCATGGTACGCTCGCCGTCGGGCGTTACGAGAATGACGCAGCGACCGCTGCCGGGGCCGCCGGCCGCGGCGGCACGCACGGGCGCACTGATACCGAGGCCGGCCATTTCCTCCCGGAATGTCCGACCCAGGTCATCCTCCGCCACCTTTCCCAGGTAGGTGCCGCGGACATCCAGGCCCGCGAGATGCGCGATGCTGTTGGCGACCGATCCACCGGACTGGCGCACGCCCGGACCGACCTCGGCAAACAGGGCCTGTGCCGCGTCCGCGTCAACCAGGTACATGCCACCCGCGGTCAAGCCATGCCGGCTGATCACCGCGTCGTCAACGGATGCCACCACGTCCACCAGCGCGTTGCCGACCCCGACGATGTGAGCTGTTGTATCGTTCATCGTGTCACTCCTTTGCAGTATCCGGATAAGCGGTGGGCTCAGGCGGCACGTGTGGCGCCGAAGGTTCGTGCCAGTTCGTCGGCGAGGTCCGTGCGCTCCCAGGAGAAGCCCCCATCGGCTGTCGAATCGCGGCCGAAGTGTCCGTAGGCGGCGGTGCGGGCATATATGGGCCGGTTGAGCTGCAGGTGCTCGCGGATGCCGCGCGGCGTCAGGCGCACCAGCTCGCGCAGCGTGCCGGCCAGTTTGTCTTCATCGATGCGGCCGGTGCCGAGCGTGTCGATATACAGCGCCACGGGTTCCGCTACACCAATGGCGTAGGCGAGCTGAATCTGGCAGCGGTCCGCCAGGCCGGCCGCGACCACATTCTTCGCCAGGTAGCGGGCGACGTAGGCGGCTGAGCGATCGACCTTGCTCGGGTCCTTGCCTGAGAACGCGCCGCCGCCGTGCGGGGCTGCGCCGCCGTAGGTATCGACGATGATCTTGCGGCCGGTCAGCCCCGCGTCGCCATCCGGTCCGCCAATAATGAAGCGGCCGGTGGGGTTGACGATAAGCCGGTCAGCGGGAAGGGACCAGCCTTCGGGGAAGGCGCCCCGGACATAGGGCTCGACGAGTTCGCGGACCTGAGCCTGCGTGACGTCCTCGCCGTGCTGGGTCGAGACGACCACCGTGTCGACGCCGACCGGCCTGCCGTCGACGTACTTCAGGGTAACCTGGCTCTTGGCGTCCGGTCCGAAGTGGGGCTGACGGCCGCTCTTGCGGTCTTCCGCCATGTGCCGGAGTATCCGGTGCGCGAACTGGACCGGCGCGGGCATCAGTTCATCGGTCTCATTGGTGGCGTAGCCGAACATGATCCCCTGGTCGCCGGCGCCTTCCTCGCCCTTGTCGCCCTCATCCACACCCATGGCGATATCGCCTGACTGCGCGTGCAGCCGGCAGATGATCTCGGCTGTCTGCCAGGAAAAGCCCGGTTGATCGTAGCCGATGTCGCGGATGGCGTCGCGGGCAATCTCCTCTACATTTGCCAACACCTCGCCGGGGCCGCGCACCTCGCCGGCGATGGTCAGGTGGTCCGTGGTCGCCAGGGTCTCGCAGGCAACCCGCGCCTGCGGATCCGCGGCCAGGTAGGCGTCGAGGATCGCGTCTGAAACCCGATCGCACAGCTTGTCGGGGTGCCCCTCGGACACGGATTCACTGGTGAATAGCCAGGACTTTTCGCTCATGGGATGCCTCTGCTTTGGTCGTTGGGTAAGTTGCTCGTGTTCAGGCTGACTGCCTGATGTCGATGTTCCGTTCCTGTGGCGTGTAGCCGAGCACCGGGGCCAGCCACTGTTCCACTTCCGCAAGCTCCATTGACTTGCGCTGCGCGTAATCCGCCACCTGGTCGGCGCCGATATGATTGATACTGAAGTAGTGCGCGCGCGGGTGCGCGAAGTAGAGCCCGGACACGGCGGATGCCGGCCACATGGCGCAGGACTCGGTTAGCTCGATGCCGGTACGCTGCGGCGCTTCCAGCAGCTCGAACAGGGTGCGTTTTTCCGTATGATCCGGGCAGGCCGGGTAACCGGCCGCGGGGCGGATGCCGCGGTATTTCTCGGCGATCAGCGCAGCGCTTTCGAGCGCCTCGTCGGCCGCGTAGCCCCACCAGTTGCGACGTACCCGGGCGTGCAGAGCCTCGGCGAAGGCCTCCGCAAGGCGGTCGCCGAGGGCCTGTACCATGATCGCATCGTAGTCGTTGCCATCGGCCTTGAAGCCCTCGGCAATGCCGTGTACCTCGGCCCCGGCGGTCACCGCGAACCCGCCGATCCAGTCCGGCACCCCCGCAGGCGCCACGAAGTCCGCCAGGGACAGGCAGCTGCCGCTTGCGGATTTCTGCCGTTGCTGGCGCAGCTGGTACAGCCGTGCGCGCGCGTTCTTGCGGGCATCGTCGGCCCAGACAACGATATCGTCACCGTCGCTGTTTGCCGGCCACAGGCCGACCACGCCACGCGGCGTGAACCAGGACTCCGCCTCGATACGGGACAGCATGGCCAGCGCGTCGTCATACAGCTGTCGCGCAGTCGGGCCCTTTTCCGGATCGTCGAGGATCTGGGGAAAGCGTCCCTGCATTTCCCAGGTGGCGAAGAAAGGCCGCCAGTCTATATATTCGCGTAGGGTTGCGACGCTGAAATCGTCTACGGTGGTAAGACCTGGACGTGCCGGCGCTTCGGGATGGTGTTCATCCCAGCCGCCGTCGAGGGCCTGCCCGCGCGCCTGCTCGATGGGCGTAACCGGCTTGGCGCGCTGCGAATCGCTGCGCTCGCGCTGTCGGGACTGCTCCTCGCGGGCTTCCTCGAGAATGGCCGTTCGTGCTGTTTTTGACAGCAGACGGGAAACCACGCCCACTGCGCGGGACGCGTCATCAACGTGCAGCACACCGTGCTCGTATCGCGGCGCGATCTTCAGTGCCGTGTGTTTCTTCGAGGTCGTGGCGCCGCCGATAAGCAGCGGGATATCGAAGCCCTGCGACTGCATTTCACTGGCGACGTCGACCATGCGATCCAGGGAGGGTGTGATGAGTCCCGACAGGCCGATGATGTCAGCTTTTTCCTCACGGGCGCGGGCGAGTATGTCCTCCGAGGGCACCATTACACCCAGGTCGACGACATCGTAGTTGTTGCACTGCAGTACGACGCCGACGATATTCTTGCCGATGTCGTGCACGTCGCCTTTGACCGTCGCCATGAGCACCTTGCCCTTGGCCGAGGTGTCGCCCTGGCGACGCTTTTCCTCTTCCATGTAGGGCAGCAGGTGAGCGACCGCGGTTTTCATGACCCGCGCCGACTTGACCACCTGCGGCAGGAACATCTTGCCGGCGCCAAACAGGTCGCCGACGACGTTCATGCCATCCATCAAAGGACCTTCAATGACATCCAGGGGGCGTTCGGCGCGCTGGCGGCACTCCTCGGTGTCGTTCACCACGTAATCCGTGATCCCG
>JBHEPQ010000167.1:0-4815 GCA_046260215.1 Chromatocurvus sp. | reverse complement strand
GAGGGACCGCGCATGATGAGCCACATAGTGGGCTGTGATCCCGACACCGTGCGGGTCGGCGCGGCAGTTACTGTGCAATTCGAAAGCTGGTCAGAGTCGCTCACAATGCCCGTATTTGAAATGCAAAGACCACCGGATGCTTCGTGATCATTGGGTCTGAAAAACGTCAAGAGGAGAATTGAGATGAATGTCAAAAGCGTACCGATTGCGATTATCAACCCGGATGCACCGTCGGAGTCACTCGAGGCCAAGCAGCTCGATGTCGACAACGGTGTCGAGAGGGCTTCCAAAGAGGGCTACTTCAGTCGCGACTACATGGCGCTGGAATGGGACAGGCTCTGGACTCGAAGCTGGCTGATCGCCGGCGTCAGCTCGGATCTGCAGAATGTGGGTAACTATTTCCTGTTCAATATTCGCAATGAGTCAATTATTGTCACCCGTACCGAAGAAGGCGTGAAGGCGTTCTACAACGTCTGCAGCCATCGGGGCGCGCGCCTGGTCAGGGAGGAGCGCGGCTCGAAAAAGGTGTTCGTCTGCCCTTTCCACAGCTGGAGCTATCATAACAACGGCGAACTGCGCCGCATTACCGATGAAGAGTATTTCAATCCCGAGGTTATCGCGCATCGGCCCGGGCTCAAGCCCGTGGTCTGTGAGGTGTTTGCCGGCATCGTTTTCGTCAGCATGGACAATGATCCACCGCCGCTCAAGGAGTCCATCGGCCTGCCCGAGGGCTACCTGGAAGCCTACAACATCGACGACATGAAAGTTGTGCGGCATGTCCGCAGCGAATGGGGCGCGAACTGGAAAGTCGGTGTCGAGGCTTTTTATGAGAGCTATCACCTGCACGCCGTGCACCCGGAGACTCGCGGCGTGATGGGGGATCTGAATGTTCAGTACGACCTGTATCCCAATGGCGCAAGCCGAATGATCGTTCCACTGGGGCAGCCGAGCCCACGGGTAGCCGACCAGGCAACGGTCAACGAAGGGCTGAAGGTCATGCTGGAGGATGCGGGTGTGGATCCCGCAAATTTTGATGGCACGGCGTCAGAGGTGCGCCGGGCGATCCAGCAGGCGAAGCGTGAGCGCAGTGATCGCCTGGGTCTTGGTTACTCCCGTTTCACGGACGGCCAGCTATCGGACAGCTGGGCGACCGGTATCTTCCCGAACGTCCAGATTGGCTGCCACCCCGAGGGTGTGTTCCTGATGCGCTTCCTGCCCCACGAGAGCGATCCGCAGCGTTTCTATTACGACACATTGACTCTGATCCTGCCGGCAGAGGACCCGAACTATCCCCCGCCCGCCTGGATGGGTCTGCCCGAGGGCACGGACATGACCGGGGCAACCCGTCCCGACACGGAGCATTACAGTATCGACGAGGACCCCAAGCTGGGCCTGGTGTTGAGTCAGGATGCCTCGTTGCTGCCTATCGTGCAGCAGGGCATGAGTTCGAGGGGCTTTGATGGCCAGCTGTGGAGCGAGCAGGAACAGCGTTTGCGGCATTTCCACGTGGAGCTGGAGCGCCGTCTTTTCCCGTAGCGGGAAATGTTACAGGAAACTTGCTTGACAGAAACAAGTAGGCTGTTGCAGCCTTGAACAAGCTTCAAAATACTTATAATACCTAGGAGAATTAAATGATTCCGTTCGCCCGTATCCGCAGTTTTACAAGCTGGCAGCGCATTCGCCGGTCGCTCGGCTATGGCCTGACTCCGGTCCTGCTCGTCACCGGCGCTCCTGTCGCGGTCGCCCAGGAGCAGTCCGGAAATCAGCCAATGCTGGAAGAGGTCCTGGTCACCGCCAACCGCCGGTCAGAGACCGATGTCCAGACCACCGCTGTGTCGGTCAGCGCCATCACCAGCAATGATATTTCGCGCATGACCCCCCGCGATCTGGGCGATATCGCCAGCATGGTGCCGAATTTCTCGGCGGCCAAACCCGCAGGGTTCAACGCCGCGTCCTTCGCCATGCGTGGCGTGGGGCAGACCTCGATCATCGTCTACCAGGACCCCCAGGTGGGGGTCACCGTGGACGATTTCGTCGTTCCCAATATCCAGACACAGCTGCTGGAGATGTTCGATATTGCTCAGATCGAGGTCCTGCGGGGCCCGCAGGGCACTCTGTTCGGCAAGAACACGACCGGTGGCGTGATCAACGTCAAGACGCGGCGTCCGGAGTTCGACAACAACTCCCTCGAGGTTCAGGCCAAGGTGGAGAACTTTGGTCGCAAGGAGCTGCGGGCAGCGGCCAATCTCGCGGTCACCGACACCTTTGCACTGCGCGCCGCGGGCCTCTACATGGAGTCGGATGGCTTTTACGAAAACAACGCCGAGTACGGTCCGGTCACGGCTTTTGATCCGACGCACCCCGCTTTAGGAACCACGGGTCGGGGCGACGGCAGCAAGCAGGGTGGCGACGATGTGATTTCCGGACGCATCAAGGCGCTGTGGGAGCCCACGCCCAATCTGACCGCGCTGCTGCAGTACGAGATCATCCGCGACAACGGTGACTCGCCGCCGGTAGTGAACGGTACGCCTCCTGATGCGCCGGTGGTTTTCAATCTGCTGGGCCTGACCAACGAGGGTGGGGGTGAGCCATACGAGCGCGCCGGCATTACCAATCGCGATGATCTTCTGATTAACATGTCCGACGGTCACCAGGTGGATGTCGACGGCTACTATCTGAATCTGGACTGGCGTATCGGTGACTACACACTCAGCTCGGTAACGGGCCTGCGCGAGCAGCAGAGCCAGCTGCCCAGCACCTATACGGGCGAGGTGGGTCCCAACTCCCTGTTCGATGCCAATCGCCTGGATGATCGCGAGACGTTCCAGCAGGAGCTGCGTATCGCCTCGGATTTCGCCGGCCCGTTCAATTTCGTAGCGGGCGGCTTCTATCAGGAGGATGAGACTGAATTCTGCGTGGTTCAGGTGCTGGGCTTCCTCGACCTGCTTGGGCTGGGCACGCAATTTTTCGGTGACGCCACCTGGTGGGACAACAACCCGCAGGTCCTGTGTAATGCCCAGGATGCCGAGAACTGGGCGGTGTTCGTCGATGGCACCTATGATATCGACGAGAAGTGGAGCGTTTCAGGCGGCTTTCGATACACCAACGAGAAAAAGAGCTGGATCGGGCGCAACCAGGTGTTTTTCCAGCAGCTTAACGGAGGCTTTGATCCCGGTCTGACCTGGCGGAATTTCGACAGCGGACTGGATGCGGGCGATTTCAACCAGTACGATACTGGCGTGTTCGAGGACAGTGAGTCCTGGAACGAGCCCACCTGGCGCCTGACCGTGAGTCACACACTCTCGGAAGACCTGTTTGCCTACTTCAACTACTCCCGCGGCTTCAAGAGCGGCGCCTACAACGACCAGACCGGCACGTCCGGCGCTGTGATCACCGCCCGCTCGGCGGCGCCGACGGACCCGGAAATAGCCGACTCGCTCGAGTTGGGCTTCAAGGGGGACTTCCTCGACAACCGCTTGCGGGTGAACCTGGCGACGTTCTACGCGGAGTATTCCGACGCCCAGCGTGACCTGGTGGCCCAGTTCACCAACCCCTTCGGTGGCAGCTTTCAGGAGACTCGCTTCTTCAACGCGGCGGACCTGACGTCCTACGGGCTAGAGGCTGAAGTCTCTGCCGCCCTGACAGACAGGTTTACCCTGCGCGGCAGCCTCGGCTACCTGAACAGCGAGTACGACGAGTTCCTCGCCGATACCGACTTTGACGGCGAGATTGATGTCGATCTCAGCGAAGAAGAGGTAAACCGGGCGCCCGAATGGCAGTGGAATGTAGACGCGATCTACACCCACCCGTTCCTGCAGGGGGATCTCGCCTGGGTCGGCAGCGTTGCCTACGAGGACGAAGCGATCTTCATCTACTCCAACGTGGCGCCCGAGTTTCATGGCATGACCGACGACCGCACCCTGGTCAACGCCAGCGTGACCTACACGGATGCCAGTGAGCGTTTCTTCCTGCGTGTCTATGGACGCAACCTGAGCGATGAGATCTATCGTATAGGCGAGCAGCCGATTGCCGATCTTTGGACCATGAGCTACTACGGCCAGCCGCGCAGTTACGGGATGGAGGTCGGCATGACCTTCGGTGGCAACTGAACAGGGTAGGCGCGGCGTGATGTCCGCCGGGCCGATCCGCTCGGCCCATTTTCTGCCGGCTGGGTGGGGTGGCACGTGGACCTGATACTGCATCATTTCGATCCGTCGCCCTTCGCGGAGAAGGTGCGTCTCGCTCTCGGGCTGAAAGGTCTCGCCTGGCAGTCCGTGGAGATTCCGATGGTCATGCCCAAGCCCGACCTGACCGAGCTCACCGGTGGCTACCGCAAGACACCGGTGCTGCAGATCGGCGCGGATATCTACTGCGATACGCAGCGCATTGTCCTGGAACTGGAGCGGCGTTGTCCTGGCCCCAGCCTTTTCCCCGGCGGCAGCGAGGGGCTGTGCCTGGCCCTCGCGCAGTGGAGCGATGTCAGTTTTTTCCGTCCCGGCGCCGCGCTGTCCATGGGCACCAACGAGGCCTTACCGGAGGATATTCTTCGTGACCGCCAGGCCTTCTTCAGCTTTATCGATTTCGCCACACTGAACGTTGAGCTGCCCCACTATCTGGCTGAGTTCCGCGCGCAGCTGGCGCTCCTGGACAGAATGCTCGCGGACAGTCGCGACTTCCTGCTCGGTGCCGAGCCGAGCTGGGCCGACATCCTGGCCTGCTTTCCCGTGTGGATGGGGCGCGGCAACATCCACGGTGGCGATGCGCTGGTCGCGGATTTCCCGCACTTGCCGGCCTGGGAAGAGCGGGTTCTGGCGC
>JBHEPQ010000147.1:0-5301 GCA_046260215.1 Chromatocurvus sp. | reverse complement strand
GTTCGATGGCATGCGGGCGTCGCAGCGCTATATGCTGGTGTACGAGAATGCGCGGCACAACGTCGCGCCTCACCCGGCGCCTGCAGCGGCCTATGACACCCTGGACAACATCGGTCATTATCTGGAATCCAACTGGGACACACGCCATCTCAACCGCATCAATCAGCACATGATTCTCGCCTTCCTCGACTGCGTGATCAAAGAGCGGGACAAGGCCTTCAGGCGGGATCCGCGGTGGCGCCGTCTTCCACAATCTCTACTGTGTGGGTGATTTCAACACCCGCCGCCCCAAGCATGATGGACGCCGAGCAGTACTTTTCTGCCGACAGAGCCACGGCGCGGTGCACCTGGCTTTCCTTCAGGGCATGGCCCGTCACCACAAAGTGCATATTGATGCGCGTAAAGACTGCCGGCACCGCGTCTGCGCGCTCTGCCTGCATTTCCACGCGGCAATCGGTCACCGCCTGGCGCGACTTTTTCAACATGCTAAGCACGTCGTAGATCGAGCAGCCACCCGTACCGAGCAACACCATTTCCATCGGACGCACGGCGTGATTGCGACCGCCGAGGTCTTCAGGCCCATCCATTACCACCGTGTGTCCGCTACCCGATTCGCCGACGAACATCGCGCCGTCCAGCCACTTCACCGTTGCCAGCATTATTACCTCCAGAGCGACTCCGGCGACACGCGCCGTAACCCCGAAACGCCAAAGCGCAAAGCTGCATATTCTAAACCATTTTTACTCGCCGCCCGCGTGGGTTATGATCAACCAGCTTTTTTGTTATAGGTGACAGAGTTCATGGTGGTCAGGCCCCAGGTAGTCAACGCCCTGCCGAATATCGAGCAGTTCCTTCGCTTTTGCCAGAACAAGGAATACAAGGCAAAGAGCGTCATTCTGGAACAGGGTGAGGCAAGCGACCGCCTGTTTCTGATCCTTGATGGATCCGTATCGGTGCTGGTACAGGACGAAGACGATGAAGACCACAAGATGGTCGTCAGCTACCTGAACATGGCGGATTTCTTCGGCGAGATGGGCCTGTTCGATAACTACGAGCAGGAGCGCAGCGCCTTCGTTGAAGCCCGCACGCATTGCGTGGTCGCGGAAATTTCCTACGAGCGATTTCTGCAGATCAAGGACCGCTTCCCCGATATCCTGTTTGCCATTGGCAGGCAGATGGCGACACGCCTGCGCCGCACGACGGTAAAGCTCCGTGATCTTGCCTTTGTCGACGTTTCCGGTCGCATTGCCCATACCCTGCTCGACCTGAGTAAACAGCCTGACGCCATGACCCATCCCGAGGGCATGCAGATCAAAATCACCCGTCAGGAACTGGGCAAGATTGCCGGCTGCTCCCGGGAAATGGCCGGGCGCGTGCTGAAAGCCCTGGACGAAAACGGCCTGGTGTCAGTGGCAGGCAAGACGATCGTGGTTTACGGCGCGCGCTGAAAACCTGCAGCGACGCTTTCAATAATACCGGGCACAAAGACCGGTCGCAGACCTTGATACCGGGCACAAGGCCCGGCCACAGGGCTTAATACCGGGCCAAGGCGCGGTCGCAGGCCTTAATACCGGGCAAAAGGCCCTGTCGCAGGCCCTGATCAGGCAAACAGTTCTCGCAGTTTTTCACCGGGCTCACTAGCCCGCATGAACGCCTCACCGACCAGAAAGGCATGTACCCCGGCATGCCTCATGCGCGCGACATCCTCGCGCGTGTGAATCGCGCTTTCCGTCACAACCGTGCGCCCCAGGGGAACGTGGGGCAGTAGTTCAAAAGTCGTATCGAGGGTCGATACGAACGTGTGCAGATCCCGGTTGTTGATCCCCAGCAGCGGAGAATCCAGCGCCAGCGCGCGATCCAGCTCAATGCGATCATGAACCTCAACCAGCACATCGCAGCCGACCTCACGGCCCGCTTCGGCCAGCTCCAGCATCTGCGTCTGCTCCAGGGCGGCAACGATCAGGAGCACCGCGTCGGCACCGAGTGAGCGCGCCTCCACTACCTGATAGGGGTCGATCACAAAGTCCTTGCGCAGCACCGGAAGATCACAGGCGGCACGGGCCGCGCGAAGGTAGGCGTCCGCGCCCTGAAAGAAATCGACATCCGTGAGAACAGACAGGCAGGCAGCGCCGCCGCGCTCGTAGCTCGCGGCAATCTGCGGCGGATCGAAATTCTCACGTATCACGCCCTTGCTCGGCGAGGCCTTCTTGACCTCAGCAATCACCGCCGAGCGCGGTTCGCCGGCGGCGGCCTGTACCGCGCGGACAAACCCACGCGGGGCCGACTGTTCGGTAATGGCTGACTCCAGTGACGCCAGCGAACACCTGCCACGCCGTTCGCTGGTCTCCTCACGCTTGCGACGCAGAATGTCACGCAGCACAGCGGGCACCCGATTGGCCGCAGTCATGAACGCTCCTCTCGCATGAGTCTTGTGAAGTCGACAAAAGCCTTGAGCTTCTCACCCGCCTGGCCGGTAGCAATCAGATCCTCGGCCATGCTCACACCGTTTTCGATGCTATCGGCGATGCCACTCACGTAAATCGTGGCGCCGGCGTTGAGCGCGATCAGGTCGGCCGCCTTTTGCGCCGAGACCCGACCGCCCAACGCCGCGCGAATAAGTGCCGCCGATTCTTCAGCACTGGTCACGGACAGGCCATCCAGGGCCTGCGCCTGAAGACCAAAATCCGAGGGCGCGATCTCGTAGCTGCGCACCTGCCCATTGCGCAGCTCTGCAACCCGTGTCGGCCCGGACAATGCAACCTCGTCGAGGCCACCATCTCCATGGACAACCATGACATGCACGCTGCCAAGCGTTTTTAGCGCTTCGGCCAGCGGCACGCAGAGGGCGGCATCAAACACCCCGACGACCTGGCGCTTGACGCCGGCTGGATTGGTCAGCGGACCCAGCACATTGAAAAGGGTTCGCAAACCCAGCTCCCGGCGCGGACCCACGGCGTGACGCATAGCGCTGTGGTAAGCCGGAGCGAACATGAACCCCACACCGACTTCCTGGATGGCCCGAGCCACTTCCGCCGGCGTCAGATCCAGCGGTGCACCCAGCATTTCGAGAACATCCGAGCTGCCGCTGGTGCTGGAGACAGACCGGTTGCCATGCTTTGCCACCTGCGCGCCCGCCGCCGCCACCACAAAGGTAGCGGCGGTAGAGACATTGAAAAGATTGGCACCGTCGCCGCCGGTGCCCACGAGGTCGACCAGGTTGTCGCCGCTGACCGGCACCGACCTCGCGAGGCTGCGCATGACCGCGGCTGCGGCAGCAATCTCATCGATGGTTTCGCCCTTTATGCGCAGCGCCATGAGCAGCGCACCGATCTGGGCATCAGTGGCGGCACCGGACATGACCTCCGTCATCACGCTGGTCATGTCGTCGCGACTCAGGTCCTGGCGTTCAGCCAGCACCGACAGGGCTTCCTTGATCTGCATTTTTGCTACCTCGGGCTCTGCGTCAGGAAATTGCGCAGCAGGTCGTGTCCATGCTCGGTCAGAATGGACTCGGGATGAAACTGTACGCCCTCTATATTCAGTTCACGATGCTTGAGGCCCATAATTTCTTCGCGCTGGCCATCCGCCGTTTCGGTCCAGGCTGTCACTTCCAGGCAGTCCGGCAGGCCGTCCTGCTCCACGACCAGGCTGTGATAGCGCGTGGCGGTAAACGGCCGGGCGAGATCCCGGAATATGCCTTTACCGCGATGATGGATCCCGGACGTTTTGCCGTGCATCACGCCGCTGCCGGCGCGCACGACGCGCCCACCGAACACCTGCCCCATACACTGATGGCCAAGGCAGATCCCGAGCAGGGGAATACGACCGGCAAAGGCCTCGATCGCGGCCATCGACACCCCGGCCTGATCCGGCGCGCAGGGACCCGGTGAAATCACTATACGCTCCGGCGCCATCGCCTCGATCTGCGCAACGGTCACCTCGTCATTGCGCAGCACCGTGACCTCGGCGCCGAGTTCACCGAGGTATTGCACGACGTTCCAGGTAAAGGAGTCGTAATTATCGATCATGAGTATTTGTGGCACTGGGCCTCCTCCCGTTTCCGGTCCGACCTATGATCAGTCGAGTAGGGCATCGAACTCATGCAAACAGGTGCAACCGGACAGAGCTCTCGAGGCCACCTCGCTGCAGCCTCGGTGTAATCAGGGGCCTTGAGGCTCTGCACCGCAATGGTATCACTGCTTGAGAGGCGGGCTGCTTAAACGTCCCGCAAAACAGGCGCAGGCTGCGGTTTGTGCCCATGGAGACGTTATGCCCAGAGCCATGCCAGATCCTGGAAGACCAGCGAGCGCAGTCAGCACACTGGCCAGCAGCGTACGGACCGTGAAAGGTCCGCAGGACACGATACCATCCCGTCGGTTGGCGTCGCACAGCACCTCAGCGCGGCCCACTCGCCCGACGAGGACATGCATACGATCAGGCCAGATACCACCGCGTATCACCCGCGTATTACTCGCAAATCACTCGCATATCACTTGTATAGCTTGCGACAGATTATGCAACAATCTCCGCGGAGTCGCCATTCAAGCGGATGTCAAAGCACCCGCGGTGCAACTGTCGATGGTGGAATCGACACAAGGTGACGAGGTTATCCAATCGTGTTTCTCCTCCCTCCGCCCAGTGCCGGATGTGATGGGCATCGACATACGTTGATTCCTGGCAACCGGGATACTGGCAGACACCGTCCCGCTCGCGCAGCGCACGACGAATGCGCTCGGGCACAATCCGCGACCTTCTGCCCACATTCAACACCTTGCCGGCGTCATCTTCCAGCACGCTAACCAGCGACGCGTCACAGCTCAGCCGCCGTGCGGTGGAAGGCGACAGCCATGGTGTATCCTCAAAATGCGACCGCCCATGCGTGCAGCACACGCCCGACCGCTGCTCGCGCAAGCTATTCACGTCTACATGCATGACAACCTGGCAGCGCTCACTGCCCTTCAGCGCCTGCAGGCCTCGATAATCCGGCCCCGAGGCGAGGAAGTGCTCAACCATGGCCACCAGCGCGTCCGCTCTGACCTGTTTCATGTGCTGCGAAAAAATCTCTGCGGAGATTTTTTCCTCCGCCCGCGTGTAGGCAACATGATCCGGTAAGTGCTCGCCGGACTCGTCGTCCGCGTCCGCGTCCGAAGCCTCCTCTGTTCCTGTTGCGGCTCCTGCTCCTGATTCCGCTTCGGTTTCAGCTTCTGCTTTCGCTCCTACTTCTGCTTCTCTTTCTGCGTCGGCACCTGCTTCGGCGCCTGTTTCCACCTCTACTCCTGCTTCTACTCCCGCTCCTGCTTC
>JBHEPQ010000131.1:0-19221 GCA_046260215.1 Chromatocurvus sp. | reverse complement strand
AAGCCACGGCAGCAAACGCTCCCGCCCCGAGGAGCTGGTACCGGGAACCTGTCGCGTGCTCTCCGTGCGCATGGATTATCTGCCCGAGGGCGCAGACCCCGAGCGAATTCTGGCATCGCCCGATCGCGCCTACATTTCCCGCTACACGCTGGGGCGGGACTACCACAAACTGCTGCGCAAGCGCCTGGCAAAGCTGGCAGAGCGCATCGCCGAGGAGGCGGGCGGCGGCAGGTACCGGGCCTTTGTCGACAGTGCCCCCGTGCTGGAGCGCGCCCTCGCCGAGCGCGCGGGGCTGGGCTGGATCGCCAAGAACACCATGCTCATCAATGAGCGCGTCGGCTCCTGGTTTTTCCTCGGTGAGATCTACACCGACCTGCCACTGCCCGCGGATGACGCGCGCACCAGCAAGCATTGCGGCAGCTGTCGCGCCTGCCTGGACATCTGCCCCACCGACGCCTTTGTCGGGCCGTTCCAGCTCGATGCGCGGCGCTGCATCTCCTACCTCACCATCGAGCACAAGGGCAGTATCGACCCGGCGCTGCGGCCGCTCATGGGCAACCGGATCTTCGGCTGTGACGACTGCCAGCTCGTGTGCCCCTGGAACAAGTTCGCGCAGCACACCGACGAAACTGACTTCGCGCCACGCCACGGGCTGGACGACAGCGACCTGGTGTCGCTGTTCCTGTGGGACGAGAACACCTATGAGGCGCGCACCGAAGGCTCGGCGCTGCGCCGTATCGGCCACGAACGCTGGCTGCGCAATATCGCGGTCGCACTGGGCAATGCGCCGGGCAGCCAGGCGCTTGTCGATGCCCTGCTCAGCCGCCGGGACCATCCCTCAGCGCTGGTCCGCGAGCACGTCGAATGGGCGCTGCAGCGACACGGGAAATAGCGAGTCCCCGGCGAGCCACGTGGCGCTTTGCCGCCCGCTGTCAGCCGCCGATCACCGGCGCTTCCAGCTGCAGGAAGTTATCGCGATAGAACCGCAGCTCGGCAATCGAATCGCGGATATCCTGCAGTGCGAGGTGTGCGGACTTCTTGTCCAGCGCAGCGTAAAGGTCCGGACGCCAGCGCTGGGCGAGTATCTTCAGGCTACTGACATCCAGGTTGCGATAGTGGAAAAAGGCTTCCAGCTGCGGCATATGCCGTGCCATGAAACGCCGGTCCTGACAGATCGAGTTGCCGCACATGGGCGAGACGCTCTCCCCCACCCACTGCGACAGGAAAGCCAGGGTTTGACGCGCCGCCGCAGCCTCATCAAGCTCACTGGCGCGCACGCGCTCGACCAGACCGGAGCGGCCGTGGTGCGTCGTGTTCCATTCATCCATTGCGCCGAGCACGGTATCCGACTGGTGGATCGCCAGCACCGGCCCCTCCGCCATCAGGTTTAGACTGCTATCGGTGACGATGGAGGCGATCTCTATCACCCGGTCGCGATCCGGATCGAGACCGGTCATTTCCATGTCCACCCACACCAGGTGACTGTCATCGCGCATCGTGTAACTCCCCCGCAGTAAATGAACGAGCGTAACACGAGCCCTGTCGCCCGTGGTCCGCAGCGCCTGCGTGACGGCTGAACGCAACCCAGTCTGCCTTGCGGCCCACCAGCTCGACTTGTCCGCAAGCGCAACCGATAATGCTGCGCATGACAAAACGCAGACTCACTCGACAACAGGCGTGGCGCATTGAGAAAATCCGCGCAGAGCGCGCCCGCAGAGCCGCCAGAGTGCCCGACTCGCGGGGCCTGGCTGAAGCGGGACCAGCCCCCTCCGGGGGCCTCGACACGACGGCTGAGCGGGAAGGACTGATCGTCGCGCATTACGGCACGCAGGTAGACGTAGAGGCAGTCGACAGAGATGGTGCACTGCCGGGCCAGACCGCCCGGTGCCACCTGCGTGCCAATCTCGACGGCCTGGTCACGGGTGATCGCGTGGTGTTCTGTGCCGGCACCCCGACCGGCGTGGTGGTGGCCCAGCTGCCGCGAAGCAGTGAGCTGTGCAGACCGGATGCCTATGGCAGGCTCAAGGCGGTGGCGGCGAACATCGACCAGATCGCCATTGTCATCGCGCCATTACCGACGCCGCATGCCAACCTTCTCGATCGCTACCTTGTTGCGGTACAGGCAACCGGCGCCAGCCCGCTGATCGTGGTCAATAAATGTGACCTGCTGGTAGATGCTGCCCTGGCCACGGCGATGGCAAAACTGCTTGAGATCTATCCCTCGCTGGGCTACCCGGTACTGCACTGCTCGACGCAGCATGGATTAGCCGAGCTCGAAACCGTTTTGCGCGGCCGCACCAGCATATTTGTCGGACAGTCCGGCGTCGGCAAGACATCGTTGCTGAACGCGCTGCTTCCCGGCGCGGGTCAACGCACCGGTGCACTCTCCGAGGGCTCGGGCAAAGGCACCCATACCACGACCACGGCGACTCTGTTTCATCTAACCGGGGGTGGACGCCTTATCGATTCGCCGGGCATTCGCGAGTTCGGGCTGGAGCACCTGACACGCCACGCGGTGGAGTCCGGCTTCCGCGAGTTTCATCCCTACCTCGGCCACTGCCGCTTCCGCGACTGCCGTCACCGGCGTGAGCCCGGCTGTGCGCTGCTGCAGGCCGTCGACAGCGGGGCAATCACAGCACAGCGGCTCGCCAGCTACCGTCATATCATCGGGTCACTCGACGCCGCATAGTCAGCCATGACTTGCATGGTCAGTCATGCCTTGCATGGTCAGTCATGCCTTCTCCCAGGCGCGCGACCGCTCCTGGGACAAATCGGTGGTTGAAAGACACTGACGCCGCCTTTGGAAGCAGAACGATGACCGTCGATCCCAGCATGAATCGACCCATCTCCTCCCCGCGCTCCAGCCTGACAGGCGCCGGCAGCGTGTCATAATCGCAGGTCACAGGGTGGCGTGGCGCCGGCGCCACCTGTCCCGCCCATACCGTCTCGATGGCGGCGACAATCATGGCTCCCACCAGCACCATGGCGAACGGCCCCTCTGGACCATCGAAGTAGCAGACCAGACGTTCGTTGCGGGCAAACAGGCGATCCACCCCGTCGGCAGTTGCCGCGTTCACGGAGAACAGCCGGCCGGGGATATAACAGGTTGCCGTGAGCCGGCCCGCCATGGGCATGTGCACGCGATGGTAGTCACGCGGCGACAGGTAGATTGTCGCGAATGCGCCATCATTGAACAGCGCTGCACGCCTGCTGTCGCCGCCCAGAAGTTCGCGCGTACTGAAGTGGCGACCCTTGGCCTGAAAAATGTTCTCACCCCTGATTCCGCCGCACTGGCTCACCACACCGTCCGCGGGGCACACCAGATCGGCATCGGACAGGGGCCTGGCGCCCGACGCGAGTGCGCGGGTGAAAAACGCATTGAAGGAGATATAATCCTCAGCACGGGTTGACTCTGCTTCAGCCAGATTAACGTCGTAGTGGGCGACGAATCGTCGAATAACCCAGGAAACCAGCCAGCGGGGCTGGCGTGCATGGGCTAGAGCGCCTACGATCCGTGACAACAGATGTTGCGGCAGGCAGTGCTGAAGCCAGATAAAGAGTTTTGTCATGGGCAGAAGTTTACCGGCAAACCACGCGCGGGTCAGCCATTTTGCGCCGCTGCTGATTTTCAGTCTGGTTATTTCGCAAGCACAGGCTGATGACTCCCTTCGCGGCTGGGCAGCACCGGTACCCTCGGCCGACCGGCAAGGGGAGCGGGAAGAGAACTGGGTGGACTCCAGCCACGCCTACGTCACTGAGAACGCCCAGGCCCTGAGCGAATGGATGGACCAGTTTTTCGGCGACGAAAACTACAACCAGGAGCAGGCGGAATCCCTGCTGCGGCTGCAGTTTGTCAACGGCTGGGATAGCGATCAGGGCTACGATCCCAGGCTGCGGCTGCAGGGCAAGCTGCAGCTACCGCGGATCTCGCGCCGACTCGATCTCGTGTTCAGCGATCAGGCACAGGACGATGAGGACCTCGATGACGATCGCCTCGACGACCGCGTCGGCCTGCAGTACCTGCTGCGTGAGGGGAAGCGATCGCGCTTTGACACCACGCTGGGTCTGACCTCCAGTGGGCTGAAACCCGGCGTGAAGTATCGCAATCGGGGTGATATCGTCGATGAGGCCAGTTACCGCTTTATCCAGCGAATTCAACACGAGCAGGATGAGGGCTTTTACGGTACGACTCAGCTGGACTTCAACTACAAGCAGGATGCAGATACCGTATGGCGCTGGAGCCAGCGTGGCCTGTGGGGCGAAAAAAGCAAGGGCGTGGAATGGCGCTCAAGGCTGGCGCTGCGCCAGCGCCACCTTCTGGAGAGTAAGCGGCCCCTTGCCGTGGAACACTTCCTGCTCGTGGACGGGGTCACCCGACCCGATGCCTTTGTCCGCAATTATCGCCTTGGCACCGTTTTCCGGCGCCAGGTGTACCGTCCCTACATGTTCGTTGAAATCGAGCCGAGTTACAGCTTTCTCAAACCGGATGCGAGCAGCGGCCGCGACGGCGAGTGGGGAATCGTTCTGCGCCTGGAATTTGCACTGCAGCGTGATCTCGCCCTCGGCAGCGGCGAGTCGATGGAGACGGACGACTAGCAAAAGCTGCAATGCGGCCGGGGGCCTTGTCTGGCGCGCTGAAACATTATGGATTCATGTGTTGCGGTACGACGGCTAAAGCTGCTCCTCGGCGAAGGCTGCGAGGCGCGAGCGCACGATGCCCCCGACGTGCATGATACCGGCGTGCTGGTAAGACTTGCTCTTCTCCACAAGGTAGGTGAGGCCCGAAGTCAACGGCGAGATGTACTTGTTGTCGATCTGCGCGAGATTGCCGAGCACCACGATTTTTGACCCCTCGCCCACGCGTGAAATCACCGACTTGAGCTGGAACTGTGTGAGTCCCTGGGCCTCGTCAATGATGATGTAGGCGTTGTTGAGGGAGCGCCCGCGCATAAAATTCAGTGACTTGAACTGGATATTCGCCCGCTCCTTGACGTAATCGATGCTGCCGATGCAGGACTCGTCGGCGCCGTGGAGGATCTCCAGGTTGTCATCGAAAGCTGCCAGCCAGGGCGCCATCTTCTCTTCCTCGGTCCCCGGCAGAAAGCCGATATCCTCGGCGATCGGCGGCGTGGACCGCGCAACGATCAACTTGCTGAAGCGCCCCTCCTCGAGGATTGCATGCAGTCCGTAGGCCAGCGCCAGCAGCGTCTTGCCCGATCCGGCGGGTCCGGTCATCACGGTCATGTCCACGCTGTCATTGCCGAGCAGCGACATGGCCATGGCCTGCTCGAGATTGCGCGGTGACAGACCCCAGAACCGCCGGTGCATCAGCTTGTCACGACTGTCACAGTGCAGATACACATGGCGACCCTCCAGACGGACGACAAACGCGAAAAACCCGTTATCGTCGTAAACAAACAGGTTGGGGTAGGCTTCGGGCAAGGCCGCGCGTGGTACCCGATGCAGGGTCCTGCCATCCTCGCGAACCGTGTCGACCTCGGACACCGCAGTCCAGAAGTCGCCCTCGATATGCTGGTGGCCGCGGGCCAGCAGATCGATATCGTCAAGCACCCGATCGCGCCGGTAGTCCTCCACATGCATCAGGCCAGACCCCTTGGCCTTGATGCGCATGTTGATGTCCTTGGTCACCAGGCACACAAAGCTGTCCGGATTCCCGGCCTGCAGCCGGATCGCAACGTTAATAATGCGGTTGTCGTTGGCCTGGTCCTGCGTGGCGTCCAGATAAGGCACCTGGCTGTTGTCGCTGATCAGCTGATCCGGATAGATCGCCAGCGTGCCGAGGCGACCCTCAAGCGTACTGCCGGGTACTTCCACCCCCGCCTGAATCTGCTGTGGCGTGGCCGCATCCACCACTTTGTCGATCAGCTGAATCGCTATCCTCGCCTCGCGACTGACGGTTTTATCCAGCCGCTCCTTAATGTGATCCAGCTCTTCAAGCACGGTCATGGGGATGACAACCTGATGCTCGGAAAACCCGTTGATCGCCGTCGGGTCATGCAGCAGCACATTCGTGTCGAGGACATACGTCTTGGTCTGCGAAGGCAGGGCTTCGAGCATAGCGGCGTTGTATGCGGGACTGGAATCCATGAATGGCTCCTGAAAAGAAAATAACGGGTGGCAAAGACAAGGATAACGCACTGGGCTAACGGTAGACGGCGGGCTACAGAGGCGCCAGCGATCTGCACTGACACCCACTGCCTTTTCCGATACGATAGCCGATTAGTCATCTACAGGTCTCATTAGCGCCATTATGCTGAACAGCGACGCCCTTTCCCAACTCAAGGGTCTGAAAAACCAGATGGAATCCGTCAAGGAGCACGCCGAAGCTATAGTCAAGGGCGCGCCCGGCCGCTATGGATTCGCCGTCCTGGATGATGGTCGCGAGGTCTTTATTCCGCCCGACGAAATGCTCAAGACCTTTCCGGACGATCGCGTCCGGGTGTGCATTCGTCCCAGCGATGACAGGCGCAGCGTAGCCGAAGTCGAGAAGCTCATCGACAGTCCCCTGGGTGAGTTTGCCGGACAGTGCATGCGCAAGGGCAAGGCGCTGTTCGTGCGCCCGGACCTGAACAACATTCAGCGCTGGCTTTTTCTACCGCCACATGCGCGCAATGGCGTGCGCGAGGGCGACTACGTGCACTGCGCGGTGCTGCGCCACCCCATCCGCGATGGCCGCCCTCAGGCCAAGGTGCTGAAAGTCATTGGCACAGCCGATACGCCGGGCATAGAAAACCGCTACAGCATGGAAAAGTTTGACCTGCAACCCGAGTGGCCCGCCGCCAAGCTGCAGCAGGTGGATGCCGCGCTGCAACGGTCGGCGACTGCAGACAACCCGCAGCGACTGGATCTCACCGACCTCGACTTCATTTCCATAGATTCGGCGAAAACCCTCGATATCGACGATGCGCTTTACGCCGACACCAGCAGTGACGGCTGGACACTGTACATCGCGATCGCCGACCCCACCGCATTCGTACCCGGCGATTCGCCGCTGGAGGCCGATATCGCGCGGCGTGCCACCTCGGTCTATTTTCATGGCGATGTCGTGCCCATGCTGCCCGAATCCATGTCCCAGGACGCCTGCGCACTGTCTGCGGGGAACGAGCGCCCTGCCCTGGTCTGCAAAATTGACATCAGTGACAGCGGGTTGATCCGCCATTACGACTTCCTGGAGGCCATGGTGCGCTCGCGCGCCAAGCTCTCGTATTTTGCCGTCGACAAGTACCTTTCCGGCGAGCAGGACAGCCTGATGAGTCATGCCAGTCCGCTGGAGGCGCTATATCAGGCGTTTCGGGCACTGCACGCGGAGCGTGAGGCCAGCGGGCTGCTGATGGAAGACCGCCGTGAGTTTCGCTGGATTCTCAACGACCAGAAGCAGATAGAAAGTATCGAGCGGTTCGAAAAAATGGCCTCGCAGAAGCTGGTCGAGGAGTGCATGGTCGCCGCCAACCGCTGTGCCGCTGATTTTCTGGCGCGGCATGAAATCCGCGGCCCTTTCGTGCGGCACAGCGGCTTTCGCAGCGATCGTCGCGAGGAATTACAGAAGTTTCTGCAGCTGCATCTGCCGCAGGCAACGGAAATCGATATAACCAGCGTCACCGGTTACCGGCAACTGATGCGCCTGCTCAGCGATCCTGCGCACACCTTGCCACTGCGCAACATGGTCAATCGGCTGATGACGCGGGCAGAGCTGTCAGCGGAACCGGGGCCACACATGGGCATGGCACTGCCGTGCTACACCAACTGCACCTCACCGCTGCGCAAGTATGTCGACTTCGTGGTCCAGCGGCAGATAAAGGCGGCCCTGCATGGCCGCGAGCCGATCGCCCTTGACGGGGCTGCGCTCGCTGCGATCGCGGCGAGACTGCAGAATGCCCGCGCCGCCAGCCAGGCTGCCGAGCGCTGGCTGGTCGCGAACTACCTTCAGCGACTGCAGGCATCGACGCCGGGGCCCTGGCCGGCGCATATTTCGCATATCCACAGCGGCGGCTTTACCGCGCGGCTGGATGACAGTGGCCTCGAAGGACAGGTTGATCTGCGCAGGGACCCGGAAAAATTCAGCTACGACAAATGGCACGCCAGCCTGACCAGCAGCTCCCGGCGTTTTCAGCTCAACCAGCCCGTCAGCGTTGAGCTCGACAGCGTCGACGCTGCCGCAAACCATCAGTGCCTGATGCGACTGGCGCCGGACTGCGGATTGAAAAAACCAGGCTGAGCCGGCCGCCAGGGAGGCGCTCGTCGGCAGCTCTAAAAATGCGCATTACCCGGCGTGCGCGGAAAGGGAATCGCGTCGCGCACGTTTTCCATTCCGGTGACATAATTCAGCAGGCGCTCGAAACCCAGGCCGAAGCCGGCGTGTGGCACCGTACCGTAGCGCCGCAGATCCCGATACCACCAGAGCTCTTCCCGCAGTGACGGATCCATCCGTGCATCGAGGACATCAAGACGCTCTTCGCGCTGGCTGCCACCGATGATCTCGCCGATCCCCGGAGCGAGTACGTCCATCGCCGCCACCGTCCTGCCATCATCGTTCAGGCGCATGTAGAACGCCTTGATAACCTCCGGGTAATTCATCAGAACCACCGGTCGTCCGACATGCTTTTCGCACAGATAGCGCTCGTGCTCCGAGGCGAGATCCGTACCCCAGGCCACCGGGAACTCGAAAGACTCTCCGCAATTCTCGAGAACACGAATCGCCTCGCTGTACTCCATGCGCTCAAAGCGCTTATCAATGACACCGCGCAGTCGCTGCAGCAGCGTCTCATCGATGCGTTTCTGGAAGAAGGCGATATCGTTCTCGCAGTCCTCCAGCACGCGACCGAGTACGTGCTGCAGCAGGGACTCCGCGAGATCCGCCAGCTCATCGAGCCCGGCAAAGGCAATCTCCGGCTCCACCATCCAGAATTCGGCAAGATGCCGACTGGTGTTGGAGTTCTCCGCCCTGAAGGTCGGGCCAAAGGTATACACCTTGCTCATCGCCAGACAATAGGACTCCACCTCAAGCTGGCCACTCACCGTGAGAAAGGCTTCGCCGTCAAAAAAATCCTTTTCGAAATCAACACCGCCATCGACACGCCGCGGCATATTCGCAAAGTCCAGCGTACTCACACGGAACAGCTCTCCAGCACCTTCGCAGTCGCTGCCCGTGATAATGGGCGTATTTACCCAGTAGAATCCGCTGTCGTGGAAGTAATTGTGGATGGCGTTGGCCAGCGCATGGCGCACGCGGGTCATGGCGCCAAACGTATTGGTCCGGGGCCGCAGGTGTGCCTGCGTGCGCAGATACTCGAATGAGTGACGTTTCTTGGCAATGGGATAGGTTTCCGGATCATCCACCCAACCGATAACCTCAACCTTATCTGCCTGTATCTCGACCGTTTGCCCCTTGCCCGCCGAAGCCACAAGCTCTCCACTGACCACCACCGCGCAGCCGGTACCGAGGTGCAGCACCTCATCGTGATAGTTCGCCAGTTGCTCGGGAACTACCGCCTGGATGGCCTCAAAGTGGGAGCCGTCATGGACCGCGAGAAATGAAATACCTGCCCTGGAATCGCGCTTGCTGCGCAGCCAGCCGCGTACTTCAACCCGGGTACCGGGCGCCACAGCGCCGGTCAGCAACGAATTGACTGTCAACGTGTCCGCCATGCAAGGTCTCCCGATGCCGCCAAAAAGGCGCCGAGAATACCGGATCGGACACCGGCACGCCACTCTTCCAGACACTCCTCGAGGCACTCTTCCAGGCACTCTTCCAGGCACTCTTCCGGGAACTCCTCCGGGCACTTTCCCGGGCGGCGGTGACGGGCCCGGGGGCTAGTGGGCCACGCGGCATCAGCGCTTGCGCTTCTTTTTCAGGCCGCGCTCCAATTCCTGCTGCAGCGCCAGGTACTGGCTGGTCAGCTTGTGGCCGGGTGCCAGATCAATCAGCGGGCGATGGGTGTAGTGTGACTCTTTCATTTTCACGGAAGTATTCAGGTAAGTCTTCAGAACGGGGTAGCCCTCCTCCTCCAGCTCGGCGACCAGCTCGCCGGGCAGCTTTGCCTGAGCATTGAACTGATTGATGACAATGCCCTCGACCCGCAGGTCGGGGTTGTGGTCTTCCTGCAGCTCCGCAATATTGTCCATCAGCGCATACAGGCTCTGGCGTGCAAAACTGTCGCAATCAAAGGGTATCAATAGGGCATCAGCGGCAATCAGCGCCGATTTGCTGTAAAAATTGAAATTCGGCGGCGTGTCAATGTAAATCCGGTCGTACTCATCGGCCAACTTTGCCAGCGCGTCACGCAGCTTGTAGATTTTGTAGCGCGATTCGAGCTCTTTCTCCAGCTGCGACAGCACCGGGCTGGACGGCATGAGAAACAGCTCCGGATAGGGCGTTTCCCACACATAGGAATCGGGATTCTGCCGCATGCGCCTGGAGCCCACGGTCTGCCTGAACAGCCCGGCAACTCCCTGGGCTTCCGCGGGGAAGGCTTCTGCATCGATCTCGCCCACCAGGTAATGCGTGGTATTGCCCTGCACGTCCAGATCGATCACCAGGGTCCGGTAGCCGGCCTGGGCGTCGATCGCCGCCAGATTGCAGGTAATGCTGGTTTTGCCAACACCGCCTTTCTGGTTGAATACCACCCGTTTCATGTCATGCACTCCCTCGAATTGATCCCTGTATAGTACAGCCACCATTGAAAAACTGCAGGCCAGGACATGACAAAAACCACCCCCCGCGTACACATGCTGCTTACCGGCAGCGAACTGATGAGCGGCGACACCGTGGATTCCAACTCCGCCATGGTCGCCCAGCGCCTGGGCGAACTCGGCATCACGCTGGAGCGCAAGATCACCCTGGGCGACGACCTCGCTGCCCTTGCCGACGCCATCCGCGACATCAGCACGCAGGCGGATATCCTTATCGTGAATGGCGGTCTCGGCCCCACCATCGACGACCTGACCGCCGAGGCACTCGCCAGGGCGTCGGCAACGGAAGTCGCTGAGGACGCCAGGGCACTCGCCCATATCAAGGCATGGTGTGAAAGACGCGGGATGTCCATGGATGCGGCCAATCGCAAGCAGGCACGGCTGCCGGCGGGCTGTGACATCCTGCCGAATGCCACCGGCAGCGCTGTCGGCATGGCGCTGACGCTGGGAAGCTGCCGCGTACTTTGCACGCCGGGGGTGCCGGGAGAATTGCGCGATATGCTGGGCCCGGTCATCGAGGATATCCAGCGTCGCCATCCCAGTATCGTGCCGCGCCATGTACTGCGCCTGCAGACGTTCGGGCTGGGCGAATCCACGGCGCAGCAGCGGGTGGCGGATACGCTCCCGGACTGGCCACCGGAGATCTCGCTCGGGTTCCGCGCCGGCGCACCGCAAATGGAGATCAAGCTGACCGCCGACAACGCAGCCGATGCAGGAATTCAGGCGCAGTGCCGGTCACAGCTGGAGCAACTTTTTGGCGACCATATCATCGGCGAAGGCGACGCGACGCTGGCCGCCCGCGTGCTTGAGTTGCTGGTTGCGCGCGGCGCGAGCATCACGACCGCTGAATCCTGCACGGGCGGCCTTATTGCGTCGATGCTCACCCGTGTACCCGGATCCAGCGCTGCGTTCGAAGCGGGCTTCGTGACCTACTCCAATCGCATGAAAAGCGATCTCCTGGCGGTGCCGAGCGGGCTGCTGCAGGAGCACGGTGCTGTGAGTGAAGCAGTGGTACGGTCCATGGCAGAGGGGGCACTGGAACGAAGCGGAGCCAATATGGCGATCGCGGTCTCCGGCGTTGCCGGCCCGGATGGCGGCAGCGCAGAAAAACCCGTTGGCACCGTATGGATCGCCTGGGGCACTGCCAATGACCTGCGCAGCTGCGGTCTGTGCTGGGCGGTAGAGCGCGGCCTGTTTCAGACCATGGTCGCAGCGGCAGGCCTGGACCTTATCCGACGCCAGCTACTCGGGCTGCCGCCATTGCCCTGGCTCGCCGAACGGCGGCGCATCGACACGGACTAACGGGCGACGAGGACCGCACGGCCAGATAAATGGCTAATCCACCGCCGATAGTTTGTGCCACACCAGCGAATGCAGCCTCACTACGCCGTCTGCCGCTTTATCCCGCCCGCTAAGCACCAGCGTTTGCCCATCCAGCTCGGCATGACGCAGCTGCTCAGTACCGACGAAATTCGGGTTCAGGCTCTGCGTGACGTAGTGAATGACATCGCCCTCCACAACGCGATAGCGTCCCGCGTAGTGAAAGTACGACAGATAGGCCAGCGCCAGCTTTTCCTCCGGAATCTTCCGGAAGCTGATATCCCCGGGCAGGGTTTGCCGATCGCTGCGCCCGATAGACGCACTCATCCAGTCATCACCGGAATACATCAGCAGGCCCTCCGGATTGTCGCCGAACGGGCTCGTGAAGTCCTCGCGGTCAGAGTAACCCACTGACCAGGACTCAAGCTGCCATGTTCCTACCAGATCTTTTTTACTGATCATGCGATGTCTCCTGATATGACTGCCATTCCAACGCGGGCGCTGCGCCCCGTACACATGCTGCGAGGATACACCTGCCGGCGGCGGGGGTCAGGGCTGCAGCTGCTCGATTTCCCAGGCATCGTCCCGCCGTGTGTAGACGAAACGGTCGTGCAGCCGGTGCTCACCGCCCTGCCAGAACTCCACCTTGTGGGGCACGATGCGAAAACCGCCCCAGAAATCCGGCACTGGCACCTGGCCTGCAGAAAAGCGCGCCTTGAGCCGCGACACTTCCGCCTCCAGCGCCGCGCGCGCTGGAATGGGCCGGCTCTGACGGGAGGCCCAGGCAGCAATCTGGCTTTCATGGGGCCGCGACAGGAAGTAGCGCGCAGACTCGGCCATGGACATTTTCTCGGCAGTGCCCGCAACGATCACCTGGCGGTCCAGCTCATTCCAGGGAAACAGCAGCGACACCCGGGAGTCGTCCGCGATCGCCTGCGCCTTGCTGCTCCGGTAGTTGGTGTAGAAAACAAACCCGCCGCCGGATAGTCCCTTCAGCAGCACGATGCGCTGCCAGGGGTAACCATCAGTGTCGCGTGTCGCCAGGGACATTGCTGTGGGGTCGCTGAGGCCGGCGTTTACAGCCTGTTCGAGCCAGTGCTCGAACTGTTGCAGCGGCGACGCGTCGAGCATATCACGGGTCAGCCCGCCGGCCGTGTATTCCCGCCTGTAGGATTCAAACTGCATCGTATTGTCCGCCTGCGCTGCCAAAATCGTAGCGCAGTATAGTCAATCCGGCCTGCCGCGATGCACCGGCGCCCTGCGCATGAAAAACGGTATTTCGGGGAACGGGAAATGCGTGCGCCAGTCAGTGCCAAGGTCACTCTCCAGGGAACGGCCCAGGGCCTCACAGTAGGCATCTGCCATCGCCTGCTGCAGTTCGTCGCTGCTGCGCGCGCCAAGCAGCACCAGTGCCTGCATGATGCCCTCAGTGCGCCAGCGCTGCCCCGGGGGAATATCTTCCCCCGCCTCTGCCGCCTTCAGCATGTCCTGCCAGCGCCTCGCCACTTCCTCGTCAAGTCGGGCCATGTCCGTCATCGTGACTCCCTGTGTCGCTGTACCCTTGCACACGGTACAGTCTCGCAAAATATACTGGAAGACGGCTGGCTGTACGGCGCGACGGATACACGACGCCCCGGGGGCTGGGTCGAGGGCTACTGAGAACCCTCGGGGGCGCGTACCAGGGCGGTCTGTCGACTCAGCGCCACAAGATTCCCCGCGCTGTCCCAGTACTCGCCGTCTTCCTCTATCACGCCCCGGGTCATGAAGCGCGAGTACAGGCGCGAGCGCAGCGGACCAGGCGCCGGATGGGCCCGGACCTGTACCGAGAGCTCCACCGTTGGCACCCAGCCGATCACACCAAATACGTTGAAAGCCGGGGGCGGGAAGGCGTCCGCGAACATCAGCAGCGACAGTGGATCTGGCGGTGCACCGTCGCGGTGCTGCATGTAACCGCTGAACTCGCCGCTGCGATCGGGTCCCGTATCGTCAAACACACCGCTGCCGTGAGCCAGCCGTAAATCCACACGCTGGTGGAACTCCAGCTCACTGCCCTGGTGTGCGAAGCAATCAGCCATAGCCGGTAGATCGGGCACCTTTTCGGCTGCCCAGTCCTCGCCGCGCAGGGACTTGAGCTCGGTGTACGCAGCGGTCACCTGTACCTTCAGCTCGCCATCCTGATAGAGCCGCGCCATCGCGTGGCTGGTGTTGCGCCCACGGCGAAGGATCTCTACCTCGCACTCAACGGGGCCCAACCGCGTCGGCGCGAGGTAGAACGCATTGACAGCCAGTGGGTCTCGATGCGGCAGGGCATCACGCAGCGCTCGCCCGCAGATCGCCAGCACGTAGCCGCCGTTCGGCACTTTACCGATACGCCAGCCCCGGTGCAGTTCACCTGCGTAGCGAAGCGGGCCGATTTCGACCACCGCGGTCTCATGCTCGAACTGATTCAAGTGATTACTCCCTGTTCTGTGTTTGAGCCGGTTTCGACGTCGGCGCGTATTGTGTTTTGAACCATAAGCCGTGTATAGACTCAGATTATCTTGCAGCGAGTGCAAGACCTATGGTAAGGAAATAGGGGTGAAAAAGGGGCTGTGTAACATGGCGTCAGCCAGATTTGTGCGCGTGTTTTCGACCGGCTTTACGGCGGCAATGGTGGCTGCGTGGGTCGTATCCGCTTCTGTGTCATTTGCCGCGGAGAGTCCTGCTATGGCAGAGCGGCCGGGGCTGGAGGCGCTGCAGCAGGCCGAGGCGGCAAATGTCCGGCGCTACAGAGAGCTGATCTCGCGGCTGGAGCTTGAGGGAGGCGCCTATAACCCGGCACTGACTGAACCCATTCTGGAACTCGGCATGGCGCTACAGCAGGCGGGGCTGCACGGAGAGGCAATCGATCTGCTCAAGCGAGGCGTACACCTGGCACGGGTAAACAACGGTCTTTACAGCGAGGTCCAGCTTGCGCTGCTCGAATCGGAAATCAAGAGCCATATTGCGCTCGGACAGTTCAGCGCGGCAGACGAGCGTCACCGCTATCTTTACCGTGTACAGCAGCGAACACTGAAGGATGCCGGGCGCGGCCTCGCCCTGATGCGACAGGCTCGCTGGCAACGCCGCGCCTACGAGCTGGAGCTGGATGAGGACGGCTTCAGCCGCCTGATCAAGATGTGGAATCTGCACCGGATGGCGCTGGCGGAATTCGCCGAGACCAACGGCGACGCTTCCCCGACACTTCTGCCTCCGCTGTATGGCATGCTGCGAGCTCAATACCTGATAAGCGGCTCCAGCGGAGAAAACAGCACCGGCCGCTTCCAGCGCGACGGATTCAGCGTGCGCGGCGAGGAAAGCCGCTTCAATGCCTCCAGGGGCCAGGGCTATCGACAGGGCGACTCCGTAATCCGGGCTATCTTCGACGTGCAGGCCGCGCAACCCGAGAGTGACCGTCTCAGTCGGGCCGAGGTGCTCACTATGATGGGCGACTGGCGTCTCTGGCACGGCAGGTACAGCAATGCGATGGAGGCGTATGCCGAGGCGATCATTGAACTTGCTCCCGCGGAAAATGCCCAAGATTATATGCAGGCGGTATTCGGGGCTCCAATTCCGCTGCCCGCGTTAACGGGTATTCGCCCACTGCCGGAACGGGTGCCGCCTGAGCGAAGTGATTTACTGCTAACATTCACTGTGGATGAGCGCGGCAGGGTGCGCGATCTTGCTCGGCTCGATGACAGCGAAAGGAACCTGGGTATTGCCAATCGCATCATGAGAACGCTGAGAGGGACAATTTTTCGACCGCGCTTTGAAACCGGCGAACCGGTGCCGACAACAGGGATAGAATGGGCATATGACACAAGCCTCTGGCAGTGAACAACAGACAATGAGCTGGGTGATACGCGGCCTGTCAGCGGTGGGCGTGTGCCTGATCCTGACCGGCTGCCCCAGCGCGAGTACGCCGACATCTCCCCAGATGCCCCAACCACCGACCCCGTCAGCGCCGACTCCACCGAGCCAGAGCCAGAGCCAGAGCCAGAGCCAGAGCCAGGGCCAGAGCCAGAGCCAGAGCCAAAGCCAGAGCCAGAGCCAGAGCCAGGCATCTGGCAGCGACGCTGCTTCCGGCGAGCAGCAGACCCCCGCCGGAAGTACACCGGCCTCTGGCAGCAGCACGGCATCCGCAGGCGCAACGCCCGCTCCAGGGGACGCCGCAACGGCATCCGGCGAAGACACCGGAAGCGTCGCGCAAGCGTCCCGGGGCGTCCCGGCTGCGGGCGGCAACGCTGCGGACGGCGACGCGGCTGCGGACGGCGGCACGGGTGAGATGCCCGGCACCGCAGAGGTCGCAGATAACAGCGATAACGACGGCGAAGGGACGGGTGCCGAGCCGGGTTTCGGCGACGACGCGACTGATGGCGCCGAGAGCCTACCCAGCATGACCGACGACGCTCCGGGCGCCACTGGTGCAGGCCGCGTTGCACAGGCACCGGGTAGCGACGCCGCCGCAGGCGCCTCTCAACAGGGCGCAGGCGGCCAACAAGGCGCAGGCGGCAGTGCCGGGAATGACACGGGTGATGGCGGCGCAACCGCGCAAGGCCGGATGCCGGGCAGTATTCCCGGCTCAGGCAGCGCCGGCGGGATTCCCGGCGATGGCAGTGCCGGCAGCCCCGCAGGTATCCCCGGTGGACAGGGCACTCTGACGCGTGCCGAGCAGGTTGCCATACTGGATGCGGAGCTCGAGCGCGGTGCGGGCGAGTTCGACAACATGATTCTGGAAGAACAGACGGCGGCCAGGGAAACCGCGCGCGAGCAGGGCGAAGCCCGGGAGACTCGCGACAGCGGCGGCGCCAGCGGCAATGGGAGCAGCGACGCAGAGGGCGAAGACCGCGACGGCGGCAGCATTGCGAGCGCCGGCGGCTATGGCGCGGGCGGCGGTATGGGCGGTAGCTCGCGGCGCGATGAGATGCCACAGAACACCGCTAAATACCCACCGCCGGATGATATTCCGGATGGCGGAAACGATGATGTCGTGGCGCGCCAGCTGCGCGAGGCGGCCATGCGCGAACCCGACCCCGCGGTGCGCGAACGGCTCTGGACCGAGTATCGCAAATACAAAGGCATCGATCAGCCGTGATGGGCACCCGCTCCTCCACAGCCTTGCTGGTCGTTTTTGCCTGCCTGTTGCTCGCCGGATGCGTCAGCCATACCGTAAAGAGTACCTCTGTCCCCGCGCTGCAGCGCCCGGCCGAGCCGGTGCCCGAGCAGGAACTGCTCGACGTTGGCGTGGCAATCTTCGACCCCGGACTGGAAGACTACGACGAAGACGAGCAGGTCTATCCCGAGGTCAGACGCGCCGAAGCCCGATTCATGCCCCAGCTGCTGGCCGACGCCATGCAGCAGAGCGGCGCATGGGGCGCCGTGCGCGTTCTGCCGGACGGCGATCGCATCACCGATCTGCGGATCGAAGGAGAGATTCTGTACTCCGACGGGGAGCGGGTTGAGCTCGCCATTCGGGCGGTGGATTCGCGGGGCAAGACGTGGCTTGACAACACTTACAAGGCGCGAACCAGCCGCTACGCCTACAAAAATGCGACGCGGCGGCAATATGACCCTTTCCAGGCGCTATATCACCAGATCGCGAATGATCTTCTGCGCAAACAAACGGGCAAGAGCAGCCAGGAACTACAGGCGCTACGAACGATTACCGAGCTGCGCTTCGCGAGCAACTTTGCCAACAGTGTTTTCGATGACTACCTGGAGAAGAAGCGCAACGGAGAATACAAATTAGTGCGATTGCCCGCTGAAGGTGACCCCATGCTGGAGCGGGTGCGAGCGATCCGCAAGCGCGATCATCTGTTCGTCGATACGCTACAGGAATACTACCGCGACTTCAGTGGCGAGATGCAAGACCCCTACCAGGAGTGGCGAAAGATGAGCTACGAAGAGGCGATTGCGCTGCAGGAGCTGCGCGCCGAGAGCCGTCGTCAACTCATCGCGGGCGGCGCTGCCATCCTCGCCGGCATCGCGGCCGCAGGCAGCAGCGATCGCTCTGCTCGCAGTGCCGGTAACGTCGCCATCATCGGTGGTGGCTACCTCCTGAAAAGCGGGCTGGAAACGCGCAACGAAGCGCAGATTCACGTTCAGGCCCTGGAAGAGCTGGGCATGTCCCTTGAAGCCGAAATCACGCCTCGGGTGATCGAGCTGGACGATCGCCAGGTAATGCTCAGCGGGAATGTTGAGGACCAGTACAATCAGTGGCGTGAGATACTTGAAGAAATCTACCGCAACGAGGTCGGCGCCCTCGACGCCGCCGCAGACAGCGATAGCGATAGCGAAAAAAGCGTTGACACCCGCAGTTGACCGACGACCTTCAGCCGTAGACAGTCCATGTCGATAGAAAAAGAACGCATTGAGCCTGCGCCCTTCGAATCCGCCGCGCCGGTCAAGCAATCCGCAACCCCTGGTGGCACAGACTCTCCGGCATCGGCGCGCTGGATTCCGCCCACACTGCTCGCGCTTGTCCTGGTCGTGCTCGCCGTCGTGTTCTGGCTCCCGACTGCGCTGCAGCCCTCCGATAACGCCCCGGATAATGGGCGCGCTATTGCCGACAAAACTGCCGACACAACAACAGGCAATGCTGCGCCGGCGCTACCTGGCGCACCGCCCCGGAACGCGGAGGCGGGGAGTCCTTTTGCCGAGGCAGAGGCGGCCCGACTGCGCGCGCAAGCACAGGAGATCCTGGAGCCCTTGCTCGACCTGCGGGACTCGCTGGCCGGGCGCGGCGCGGCCGAATGGGCCACCGAGGCCCTTGCAGGCGTCAATGCCGCGGCAGGCGCCGGTGACGAGCTTTATCGCAAACGGGAATTCAAGGAGGCTATCGATCGCTACCGCGCGGCGCTGAAACAGGCGCAGGCGATTGAGGCGCGGATCCCCGACGAACTCGAGTCGCGCCTCGGGGCGACAGAGGACGCGCTGCAGGCCGGGGATATCGATGCCGCCGCTGCTGAACTTGCCCTCGTCACCAAACTGGAGCCGGGTCTGGAAAAGGCTGATCGCCTGCGCGAGCGGCTCGATGCCCTGCCCGAGGTACTTGCGCGGCTCGCAGAAGCCGCCGCCGCGGAAAAAAATGACGACCTCGTCGGCGCCAGGGATGCTCTGGAGGCGGCCGTTGCCGCGGACGCAGAGCATCGCCGGGCGCGGCAGGCGCTGCAG
>JBHEPQ010000097.1:0-23961 GCA_046260215.1 Chromatocurvus sp. | reverse complement strand
TCCATGTGCATGGAATGGTACTCATGAAATGCCTTCAGGTCGGGGTCGATATCTTCCTTGTTCTGCCACGCGGGCGGGATCAGCATGCGCAGTGCCCGCGCCATATCCACACCGCCGGTCAGCAGCACGTCCAGCATGTTATCGAGGCTGGAGGAGTCCGAGCCAGTACGGTTGACCAGCGGCATCATCTCGCTGATGTTGGGCAGGGACTCGGATTCGAACAGGGACGAACGCGCCGCCGCCCAGTTGCGATTGCCTTCTATCGTGTTGATCTCGCCATTGTGCGCCAGCAGCCGGAACGGCTGGGCCAGCGGCCAGCGTGGCATGGTATTGGTGGAAAAACGCTGGTGAAACACACAGATCGCGGTGGTGAGGCGTTCATCGCCCAGATCCGGGTAAAAACGTGGCAGATCGATGGGCATCACCAGGCCCTTGTAGGCAATGACCTCCGCCGACAGACTACATAGATAAAAATCGCTATCTTCCTGATTCGCCATCTCCGCCTTACGCCGGGCAATGAACAGGCGCGTGGCAAGCTGTGCGGCGCTGAACTCGCCCGCATCGATGAATACCTGTTCTATCCGCGGCAGGGATGCAAGGGCGATCTCGCCGCACACGCTGCTGTCGGTGGGCACCTCACGCCAGCCCACAACCGTCAGGCCCTGCTCCTCGATTGCCCGCTGCATCTCGCGCCGGGCGGCATCCGCGCGCTCGACATCCGCGCTGAGAAACACCTGACCCACGGCAAAAGCCCGCGGCAGTGACGTATCGAGGGCCTCCTCGGCAACGGCGCGCATGAAACTGTGAGGCATCTGCAGCAGCAGGCCACAGCCGTCACCCGTCTTGCCATCAGCGGCAATACCGCCGCGATGCGTCATGCAGGTCAGCGATTCGATCGCCGCCTGCAGCAGCCGGTGACTGGCGTCTCCCGCCGTATGCGCGATCAGTCCGAATCCGCAGTTGTCACGAAACTCATCAGGGCTGTATAGGCCTGCACTCATAAAAAGTCCAAAAAAATAAACAATTCAGCGGGTTACCGCGGCGCACCCTTTGCTTTGCCAGACGGTCGGGGAACGGAAGGGCCAATAATTCTACACAGTTGCAGATGCAGGAACAAACCGCCTGCGGGCCGGCGTCAGTGGGCTGGGGTCGTTGCCTCAAGCAGCCCGGTGATTTCCCCGGCGCCGGCATCGTCCACTACAAGCGCCTGCCCCAACGGCCTTAACAGCACCAGCCGGAGCGAGCCATCGACAACTTTTTTGTCCCGGGCCATATGCTCAAGGAACGCGACGGCGGACATCTGTGTGGGCGGCTGCAGCGGCAACCCGGCGCGGGATAGCAGCGACGCCAGGGTATCCACCTCGGCGTGCGCTATCCAGCCTCGCCGCGCCGAGAGACGCGCTGCAAGCAGCATACCCACCGCCACCGCCTCACCATGCAACCAGCTGCCGTAGCCCTGGGCTGCCTCGATCGCGTGACCGAAGGTGTGTCCGAAATTGAGGATTGCGCGCACGCCGCCCTCGCGCTCATCCGCCGCCACCACCGCTGCCTTGATCGCGCAGCTGCGTTCGATGGCCTCAGCCAGAACCGCTTCCTCACGCGCCAGTAGCCGTGGCAGCTCCTGCTGCAGCCATTCATAGAACGCCGCATCCCGGATCAGCCCGTACTTGATGATTTCCGCCAGCCCGGCGGCAAATTCCCGCGGCGGCAGGGAATGCAGCACGCGGGTATCGATAACAACCGCCCGCGGCTGGTAGAAGGCGCCGATCATATTCTTGCCCAGCGGGTGATTGACCCCTGTCTTGCCGCCGACCGAGGAATCCACCTGGGCAAGCAGGGTGGTGGGAACCTGTATGAACGCCACCCCGCGCTGATAGCAGGCGGCTGCAAAGCCGGCCATGTCTCCGACAACGCCTCCGCCCAGGGCGATGAAGGTCGTTGTGCGGTTGTGCCCCGCTGCCAGAACGTCATCGAAAATCCCGCGTACCGTATCCAGCGTCTTGAAGGACTCGCCGTCGGGAAGAATGACTTCGGTAACGGTATAGGCCTCGCCCAGGGCAGCGCGAATATGCTGCATGAACAATGGTGCCACCGTGGTATTGCTGATAACGGCGACCTGCGTCCCCGCAATGTAGGGACGCAGGCAGTCCGCATTATCGAGCAGGTCCCGACCGATGAGGATGGGGTAGCCTCGATCACCGAGTTCGACGTGCAGGGTATGCATCAGAGTAGGGGGCATAAGAGCGCCGGATCGCTTGGGGTTGTCGTTTACGGAGCGAGATCGAACTCAGTACTGCAAAACATAAACTCGCGACATCTCAGCGCGAATTTACATCTTGCGGTACTAGGCGCCGCGCAGCTCCTTCAACAGTCGATGGGCGACAGTCTTGGGACTGCTGCCATCCGTGTCAATCACGTGATCGGCAATTTCGCGATATAGCGGGTCACGCAGGGCCATGAGGTCGCGCAGTGTCGCTTCGGGATCGTTGCCCTGCAGCAGCGGACGATTGCTGTTCTTGCGCGTGCGTCGAACCTGCTCTTCCAGCGTCGCGTACAGGTAGATCACGAAGCCACGCTCAGCCAGTGCGCGTCGGTTGCCTTCGCGGATAACCACACCGCCACCGGTGGCGACAACCGTGTCCCCCCAGGTCGTCATTTCCTCTATCACCTGCTCCTCGCGATCGCGGAATCCCTCCTCGCCCTCCACATCGAAGATCCAGGGAATATCCGCCCCGGTCCGCCGCTCAACCTCGGCATCGGTATCGGCGAAGCCGAGCCCCAGCCCCTGGGCGAGAAACTTCCCGATGGTGGTCTTCCCGGCGCCCATCGGGCCGACCAGAAATACGCGACGCAGTGCCGTTGCTTCCACCAACCCGCTAATCCAGAAGGGAGTCGGCGAGGATACGCGGCGTGATGAAGATCAGCGTTTCGGTCTTGGTGCGCTGCGTCGACTCGTTGCGGAACAGGGCGCCTACATAAGGAATGTCGCCGAAAAACGGCACCTTGCTGCGGGTCTCGAGATTTTCCGTACGGAATACGCCGCCCAGAACCACCGTCTCGCCGTTTCCGACCAGCACCTGGGTAGTCAGCTCAGTGGTATCGATGGCGGGAATCAGCCCGCCCTGCCCACTGGGCACGAGATCACCCACGGAGTCCTGATTGATGAGAAGATCGAGCAGAATACGGTCATCCGGTGTGATATTGGGAGTGACATCAAGAGACAGCACAGCTTCCTTGAACTGCACCGCAGTCGCCCCGCTGGCCGCCGCCTGCTGGAAAGGGATTTCGGTACCCGATTTGATGTTAGCTTTCTGTTTATCCCCGGTGATCACCTTGGGTTGCGATACCACCTCGCTCTTGCCGGCAGACTCAAGCGCCGACAGCTCCGCGGTGAGGAACAGTTCATCCGAGGTAAAGCCAACGGCAAAGCCGCTGCTCGAGCTGCTCACCCCGAGATCCACCAGCAGGGCACCGGGGTAGCCCAGTTCCGGCTGCGTGCCATTGATCACGGAGTTGTTGAGTCCGACAACGTTGTCGGTGTCACCGGAAATGGAGATGATGTTACCGTCGGCATCCGGCTCCAGATAACCGCCACCCCAGTTGATACCAAGTTCCTTTTCGAGGTCCGACTGCGCGATCACGATACGCGCCTCGATCATCACCTGTCGGATGGGGATATCCACCTGATCGATGAGCAGACGTATCTCCTGCAGCTTGTCGGAGGTTTCGGTGACGATCAGCGAGTTGGTGCGCTGGTCAACAATAACCGAGCCGCGTGAGGAAATCAGCGTGCCGCCGTCTTCCGATCCCGCATTGAACAGGTTCACGACCTCACTCGCCTTGGCATAGCGAATACGGATGAACTCGGAACGCAGAGGTGCCAGCTCTGCGATCTGCTTGTTGGCCTCGATCTCCTGCCGCTCGCGCTCGGCGATCTCTGCAGCCGGTGCCACCATCAGGACATTGCCCACCTGGCGCTTGTCCAGACCCTTGGTCTTGAGCACCAGCTCCAGCGCCTGATCCCAGGGTACGTTCTTGAGCCTCAGGGTGATGCGGCCGGACACCGTATCGCTGGCGACCAGATTAAGCCCCGTGAAATCGGCAATCAGCTGGAGTACCGCACGCACCTCGATGTCCTGGAAATTCAGCGAGATCCGCTCGCCGACAAAGTCGAATTCATCACGTCGTTCTTCCTGCTCGGCATCGCTCAGCGGCTTGACGCTGATCACGTATTCCTCGTCCGCCTGATAGGCCAGATAATCAAAGGCACCCGCCGTTTTCAGGGTCATGGTGGCGCCCCGCTCGGTAGAATTGACCTGAACGGACTGCACCGGTGTCGCAAAATCGACCACGTCATAGTTCCTCAAGAGACGCTCGGGGACCTCCGTATCGATGAACTCAACCTTGACGTCACCGCTTTCGCTGAAGACGTTTACATCCACCGACGGATCGGACAGCTGCAGGATCAGCCGCCCCTCACCGTCGGGGCCACGCTGAAACTGCAGGTCACGAATGCTCGACTTGGCCGAAAGGACCTGTTCAACGCGGGTCTGCAGCGTATTCGGGTCGCTGCCGGGCTTGAAATACTCGCCGTCCGAATCCTGGCCCACCGTCAGAAACAGGTTGTTGCCCTCGACGCGGGTAGCGTAGGGAACCAGCTTGACCAGGTTGATGACCAGCCGGGTGCGATCACCGGCTTCGAGAACCATGACGCCGGTCGCGTTGCCGTAAGACAGGCTGTAGCGCTTGCGCTCCAGCCGACTGGCAGTGTCCGGGAAATCGATGGCGATGCGGGCGGGCTTTTCTATCGTGTAGGATTTCACATCGGCCGGAGGCGCCTGATCGAAACCCAGGCGGATCTCGAAATTACTGCCTGGACGAGAGCTGAACTCGATGTCCGTGACGCTGGTGACCGCCTGCGCCGTCAAAGAGCAGCATGCCGCTGCCAGCCCGAGCAGCAGGCGACCGAATCCTGGTTGTTGCCTTCTGCGCGTCATGTTGCCTGCTCCCCGTGTATTGTCGATGTTGCCCATGGTGCCGCCTGCCGTCACGCCTGAGCGGTGCCTACAGGCCGCTCAGTTCTATTGTTCTCGGGCGTTCTACCCATCCATCCGCCGTGCCATCAGTCACGATTTCCACCACCGCCAGATAAGTATCGGTGAGCTCGACAATCCTGCCGTGATTGCGGCCGAGAAAATTGCCCTCGGTCACGCGATGGATGCCACCGTCAGGATCCCGAACCAGCGCCCATTCCCGGCTGTTACGCGACAGCGTGCCGACCATCGCGAGTGAATCAAAAGTATACTGCTCGAGAAACTCCTTGGCGCGGCTTTTGTCCGGCTTGATCGTGCTCACAGACTGTAGCTGCGTAATTTCCCGAACCTCGATCGGCCGGTCAAACGGACTGCGCATGCGCGTAGCGCTGTAGGCAAACGCCTCGTAGGCCTTGAAAGTGGGAATCGGTTCAATGACGCCACCGGGGCGCGCCGTTTTTTCTTCCATGAATTGGTCGAGGTCGGATACGTCGCGGCTGCCACAGGCGGAAAGCCCGAGGATCAGGCAGGCCATCGCCGCTATCCCAGTTGACCGCATCATGCTCACGTATCCCCGTCCTTGTAGCGGTAAGTCTTGGCCGTGATCGACAGCTTGAGGTCACTGGCGTTATCACCACTGCCACTGACGGTAAAGTCGTGAAGCGTGACGATCCGCGGCAGCCCGGCCATACCGCTGATAAAGGCGCCGAGGTCGTGGTAGGAACCGGAGGCCTCGATGGCGATTGGCAGCTCTACATAGAATTCCCTGCTGACTTCAGGCTGCAGATTGATGGACGCGATATTCAGCCCGTTGAGCAAGCCCTTGTTGGTAATGTCCTCCAGCAGGCCCGGTACCTCGGTATCGCTGGGAAGCTGACTGATCAGCGCACCGAATGACTCCTCCATCTCCACCATCTGTCGACGATAGGCGTCAAGATTGGCCACCTGAAACGCCTTTTTTTCGTATTCCTGTTTGAGGCTGCTCTCCCTGGAGATTTCGCGATCGAGCTGCAGGCGCAGATCCTCGACATGGAAGTAATAACCCCCTGCCAGCACGGCGGCAAAAAGCAGCAGACCGATAATGGCCTTGAGCACCATCGGCAGGGTGCCGAGATTGTCCACACTCAGGTCGTTGAGGTCGAATTCCCGCAGCGCGCGCAGCGAATCTTCCAGTGCCATGCTAGCCCTCCGGGTTTTCCTGTGGCAGGCTCACGTTGACCTTGAGATCAAAGGTCGCGGCCTGGTCGCCGTAGATTGTTGCGGCGCGCACGGCATCCAGATTAGGCGCCTGCAGCCAGTCGGAAGCATCGAGCCGACGCATGAGACTGGACACACGGTTGTTCGACTCGGCAACCCCGGTTATCGAAAGCGTCTTGTCAAGTGCCTGCACCCGGGTATAGAAAACGCCGTCGGGGATGGTTCGCACCAGCTGGTCGAGCACGCGCACAATGACCGGACGGTTACCCTGCAGCTCCTGAATCACGCGCATACGGTCGATGAGCTGATTGCGCTTGCGTTGCAGGTCCTTGATTTCCGCCACTTTGGCATCGAGCACCTTGATATTCTGTGAAAGATAGTCGTTGCGCGCTTTCTGGTCATCGATCTGTCCATTCACCACACGATCGGCCAATACGATCAACATGATAGCCGCCACAGCAACCAGCGCGAGAATGCTCAGGAACTGTCGCTTGAGCTCTTCACGGCGCGCCTCGCGCCAGGGTAGCAGGTTGATATGGGCCATCAGTCGAAGCTCCGCAGCGCCAGGCCGCAGGCGATCATCATGGCGGGCGCGTCACTGCCCAGCGCCACGGCATTGACCCGCGGCGAAATGCTCATTTCGGCAAACGGATTGGCCACCACCGTGGGTGTGCCAAGGCGCTCCTGCACCAGGTCGGACAATCCCTCCATGTAGGATACGCCACCGGCCATGATGATGTAGTCGACATCATTGTACTGACTGGAGGAGAAGAACAGCTGCAGCGACCGGGTTACCTGCTGCACAACCGCATCCCTGAAGGGATCCAACAGCTCTTCTTCGTAATCGTCCGGGAGGCCGCCCTGCTTCTTGGCAAGACCCGCTTCCTCCAGCGGCAGGCCGTAGCGGCGCATGATTTCATCGGTGAGCTGCTTGCCGCCGAAAAGCTGCTCCCGGGTGTAGATCGTCTGGCTGTTGCTGAGCACGCTGAGAGTGGTCATGGTGGCGCCGATATCGACCATGGCCACCAATGCGCTTTCCTCGAGGTCGAGATGCTGGCGTATCAGTCCGTAGGCGCGCTCGACAGCATAGGCTTCGACGTCCATGACTTTTGCTTCAATGCCAGCGCCTTCAATGGCCTCCACGCGCGCGTCGATGGTTTCACGTCGGCAGGCTGCCAGGAGAACCTCAACCATGCCATCGCGGTCTCGCGACGGGCCCTGTATTTCAAAATCGAGGGCAACTTCCTCGAGTGGGTACGGTATGTACTGATCCGCCTCCAGGGTCAGCTGGGTTTCCATCTCGTCATCGCTCAGCCCGGCCGGCATGTCGATCACTTTGGTGATGACAGCGGAACCGGCCACGGCCGCCGCGACAGTCTTCAGTTTGGTCCGGGACTGCGCGAGGACGTTACGAATGGCGTTGGACACACCGTCGACATCGTTGATGGCCTTTTCAACCACAGCATCCTGCGGGAGAGAGCTGACCGCGTAACTTTCCACACGGTACTTGTCCCCCGTTCGACTGAGCTCCAGCAGCTTCACCGTGGTGGAGCTTATGTCCATCCCCAGCAGCTGCGTCTGCTTTTTCTTTCCCAACATCTCAAGCAAGTCGTTTTCCTATATGATTCACAGACTTAGCTTTAACTTGTATTCTTATACTTGAATATTAAGCTATAAGATAGACCGCAATGCAACGAAAAGGCAAAAAAAGCCTATAATTACCAGACGGTACCTGATTACCGGACGGTACCTGATTATAAAACGGCGCCGGGTCGCCGGCTTTACCGCCTCGTCCGCCCGCAACATGAACCCGGAGGTCTTTTGAAACTGCTGCGCTGGTCCCTGCGCCTCACACTGCTTGGCAGCCTGGCCGCAGCCTGGTTACTGTCGGGCGTGTATCTCTACCTCAGCCCGGGTCTTCCGGACGTCGAGACACTACGCGACGTACAGCTGCAGACACCCATGCGAGTCTATACGGCACAGGGTGATCTTATAGGCCAGTTCGGTGAGCAGAAACGCAACCCGTTGGATTTCAGCGAAATACCCGACACCTTTGTCAGGGCACTGCTGGCGGCCGAGGATGATGGCTTCTTCAGGCACAGCGGCATCGACCTGATGGGGCTCGGGCGGGCAGTATCGGAACTTCTGCTGACCGGCGAAAAGGGCTCCGGCGGCAGCACGCTGACCATGCAGGTGGCGCGCAACTACTTCCTCACGCTGGATCAAACGTTCATCCGCAAGTTCAACGAAATACTGCTCGCCATTGAGATAGAGCGCAGGCTCAGCAAGCAGGAGATCTTCGAACTGTATGTCAACCGGGTATTTCTCGGTCACCGCGCCTACGGTTTCGAAGCGGCGGCCCAGGTTTACTACGGCAAAAGCATGCGTGATCTCAGCCTGGCGCAGCACGCCATGCTCGCGGGCATTCCAAAGGCCCCGTCGCGCAACAACCCGCTGAGCTCGCCGGAGAATGCGCGCGAGCGACGCAACTGGATCCTCGGTCGAATGCGCCTGCTGGATTATATCGATGAACCGGCCTTCCGGGCGGCACGCGCCGAGGCGGTGGGCGCGCGCTACCACGGTGCCCGAATCAGCCTGGATGCTCAGCACGCCGCGGAAATGGTGCGCCAGGAAATGCTCGACCGCTACGGCGTCAGCGCCTACACCGATGGCTACGAGGTTTATACCACGCTGGACTCACGGCTACAGCGTGCCGCGCAGTCATCCCTGGTGGCCGGACTACTGACCTATGACCAGCGTCATGGCTATCGCGGGCCGGAGCAGCAGCTCGTCAGCCCCGATCTGCCCCTGGAAACGCCAGAGCTCCCGACCTACGCGATTCCAGACGCGTGGCTGACCGCCCTGGGAGACATCCCGACCATCGCGGGCCTGCGTCCCGCCGTTATCACGGGGGTCGATGATACAGGGGCGCGCTTCGCCACCGCCGATGGCAGCGTGCATGACCTGCCATGGGAGAACGGGCTGAAACAGGCGCGGCCCTATATCAATGAGAGCGCACGAGGGCGTGCACCGCAGGCGCCGTCAGACGTGGTCAGCCGTGGTGATGTGGTGCGCATTCATCGCGCCGATGACGATGCCTGGCATCTGGCGCAGGTACCGGCAGCGCAGGCCGCGCTGGTGGCATTGAAACCCGGCAATGGCGCAATCCTCAGCCTGGTGGGCGGTATCGGCTACGAGCTGAGTAAATTCAATCGCGTCACGCAGGCACGCCGCCAGCCCGGCTCCAACTTCAAGCCATTCATCTACAGCGCTGCGCTGGCAGCGGGCTACACCCCGGCCAGCATGATCAATGACGCCCCGGTAGTGCTGGAAGACAGCTCCCTCGAGGGCATCTGGCGACCGGAGAACGACGGCGGCAAATTCTACGGTCCGACCCGCCTGCGCTGGGCTCTGACGAAATCCCGAAACCTTGTATCTATTCGCCTGGTGCAGCAGATGGGCGTGCGCCGGGTGATCGACTACGCAGACCAGCTCGGGTTCGACACCAGCGGTTTTTCCCGCAATCTATCGTTGGCGCTGGGCACGCAATCCATGTCACCGCTGACGGTAGCGCAAGGCTACGCCACGCTCGCCAATGGCGGGTATGCGGTCTCGCCACATCTCGTCAGTCGCATTGAGGGCAGCGCCGGCCAGGTGCTGTTCCGGGCACGGCCGGCTACGGTATGCGATGACTGCACAGCTGCCGCTGATACCGAAAATCCGTTGCCGGAAGCCCCCAGAGTCATGGACGAACGCGTCAACTTCCTTATAAACAGCCTATTGCAGGATGTGATCACACGGGGGACCGGACGCCGGGCCCTGGCGCTGAAGCGCGAGGATCTTGCGGGCAAGACCGGCACCACCAATGGACCCATGGACGCCTGGTTCTCCGGCTTCAATCGGGACGTGGTCGCCACCAGCTGGGTGGGCTTCGATGCCTACATGCCCCTGGGTCGCCGGGAGTTCGGCGGGACGTCCGCGCTGCCCATCTGGATCTCCTATATGCGCGAGGCCCTGCGGGATCGGCCGGAGCGTGCAATGCCGGTGCCCAACGGGATCACCAGCGTGCGCATTGATCCCGACTCCGGACTATTGGCCAGCGCCGATCAACGTGACGCCATCTTTGAGTACTTCCGAGACGAGAACGTGCCCACTGACTATGCGGAGGGCGGGCAGTCGACACCGGGAAAAACCGGCACCGACGACCTGATCAACGATATTTTTTAGTGGGGCACGCCGAGTGGGGCACGCCGAGTGGGGCACGCCGAGTGGGGCACGCCTAGCGGGGCGCGCCTAGCGCTTGCTGCCGCGGTTGCCGAAGCGCTTGTTGAAACGATCCACGCGACCGCCGCTGTCGACAATTTTCTGCTTGCCGGTAAAGAACGGATGACATTCCGAGCACACATCGATAGTGAAATCCTCGGTGAAGGTTGATCGCGTCTTGATCACGTTGCCACAGCTACATGTTGCAGTGACGCTCTCGTATCTGGGGTGGATCTCGGTTTTCATGGTCCTACTCCTGCTACTGCTTGGGGACACCGCCACCCGATCTTTGCCGGGCACCGTATCCGGGATTGACAGACGCAGAGGAACTGCGAGTGGCAAAAAATAGGCGCGTATGGTACCAGAAATGTGGCCCGGCGCAAGGCCGCTAGCTTTGTTAGACTGCCCCATGAACTCATACAGTCATGCCTGATGCCGTCGTATTTACGCATTGCCGTTCCTTCGCCCCTGCGCCGTTTCTTCGATTACCTGCCACCGCTGGACTGGGATCCCGAGGCAGCCTTGGCGCTGTCGCCGGGGGTCCGCGTCAGGGTGCCCTTCGGCAGGCGCTCGGTGATAGGCATGCTGGTTGCCACCACGACCCACAGCGATGTGCCCGATGGACAGCTCAGGTCTGCGGATGCGGTACTCGATCCGGCACCGATTCTCACGCCCGCCGTCGTCGACCTGTGTCTGTGGGCCGCAACCTACTACCTGCATCCGCCGGGCGAAGTCTTCAGCGCCGCACTCAGCAAGCGCCTGCGCGAGGGCCGGGCGCCACACCGCGATGCCTGGCGAATCTCGCTCCGGGGGCAGGGCCTGGGAGAAGATGCACTCGCCCGGGCACCACGACAGCAGGCTGCTCTGCGCCTGCTGTCCCGGAGAGCCACGCTATCTGCGGGCAGGCTGAAGTCGGAGGGTATCGCCAGCGGCGTGCTGCGTGAGCTGGAAAAAAAAGGGCTGGTGGAACGCTGTGAATCGGAGCCGCCGGCCCGGTCTGATCAGGAAGCAGTCGGCCCGACCCTCAGCGCTGCCCAGGCGTGCGCCGTAGCGGGAATCATCGACAGCGACGCCAGCTTTTCCTGCCATCTGCTGGAGGGTGTGACCGGAAGCGGCAAGACCGAAGTGTATTTACGCGCGATCAGCCACTGCCTGGCGCAGGGCCGGCAGGCGCTGGTCCTGGTCCCGGAAATCGGTCTGACGCCGCAGACCGTGGCGCGCTTTCGTGAACGCTTCAGCACACCCATCGCCCTGCTTCACTCCGGCCTGACCGACTCCGAACGCAGCCAGTCATGGGACCGGGCACGGCGAGGCATCGCCGGCGTTGTTCTGGGCACCCGCTCTGCCATTTTTGCCTCTTGCCCGCGGCTGGGCATTATCATCGTGGATGAAGAGCACGACGCCTCGTATAAACAACAGGACGGCTTTCGCTATTCGGCTCGCGACGTCGCCGTTAAACGCGCCCAGATTGAGGCCTGCCCGGTCGTGCTCGGCAGCGCCACGCCATCGCTGGAAAGCATCCACAATGCGTCGCGCGGCCGATACCGGCACCAGCGCCTGGAGCAGCGCGCTGGCGGCCGCGCAATGCCGCGATTGCAGGCTATCGATATCCGTCGCCAGGCGCTGAGCGCCGGCCTCTCGCCGGCGCTGCAGCAGCGCATGCTACAGACCCTGACCGACGGGCAGCAGGTGCTGCTATTTCTCAATCGCCGCGGTTTCGCGGCCTCGCTGCAGTGTCATGACTGTGGCTGGATCGCCGACTGTGATCACTGCGATGCGCGCATGACCGTACACCGGCGCCGGCGCCAGCTGCGCTGTCATCATTGCAGCGCCCGTCGCCGCCTGCCCGATGTCTGCCCGCAGTGCGGCAGCACGGCCCTGCTCGCCAACGGCCTGGGAACCGAGCAAACCGAGGATTTCCTGCAGCAGCATTTTTCGCGCTGGCCGGTATTCCGGGTCGACAGCGACAGCGTCTCCGGGCATGCCGCAATGACGTCGCTGATCAACAACATTCACCGCGGCGGGCCGGGCATCCTGCTGGGGACCCAGATGCTGACCAAGGGGCACCACTTTCCCGGCGTTGGCCTGGTCGGCGTGATCGACAGCGATGCACTGCTGTTCAGCGCCGACTTCCGCGGCGAGGAGCGCCTGGCGCAGTGGCTGACGCAGGTCGCCGGTCGTGCCGGACGCGGCGACCACCCCGGTGAAATGCTGCTGCAGACTCACTACCCCGACCACCCTCTGCTGCGGGGGCTGCTTTGCCAGCCCTATGCGGCTGTTGCCGCAGACCTCCTGCAGCAGCGTCTGGAGCGCGGCCTGCCGCCGGGTGGGCACCTGGCCCTGCTGCGCACCGATGCCCGAACCGAGGGCCAGGGTGACGCCTTTCTGCAGGCAATACGTGAACAGGCAGCGCCGCAGCTGGGGCCCGGATCACAGCTGATCGGTCCCCTGCCCTCCGCAATGCCGCGGCGAGCCGGCAAGCATCGCTGCCAGCTCATCTGTCTGAGCACAGACCGCGCCAGCGCTGCCGGCTCCAGCGCAGCGCTGGTCGCCGCAGGGGAAACACTGCGGCCCCCGGCAGGCCTCAACTGGTTTATCGACATAGACCCGCTGGATACGCTCTGAGCAGCGCCGCTTCTGGCCATTGCCGCGGTGAACGGCGATAATAGCGATGCCTTAACGGCCCCATTCGCTTTGCAAACCAGGTTTACCCGCTATGAAAGACAATGTGTCCCTGCTTATTCAACAGGGGCTGGCCAGCCTGATCGAACAAGGCCAACTGTCCGCGGACGCGCCCACGGACGTGCAGGTCGAGCGCACCCGGGATCCGGCGCACGGTGATCTCGCCACTAATGTCGCCCTGACGCTGGCCAGACAGGCGGGGATGCCACCGCGACAGCTTGCCACGCTGCTTTGCGAACACCTGCCCGACAGCCCACTGGTCGCGCGCACGGAAATTGCCGGACCCGGCTTCATCAACTTTTTCCTGTCGACCGACAGCAGCGTTGCCGTTGTCGGCGACATTCTCGCTGCGGGTGCCCGCTTTGGCTGCAGCGATGGCGGCCGGGCGCGCAAAGTGCAGGTGGAGTTCGTTTCCGCGAACCCGACAGGCCCTCTTCACGTGGGTCACGGCCGTGGCGCCGCCATCGGCGACAGCCTGTGCCGCCTCCTTGCGGCGACCGGATGGGATGTTTCCCGGGAGTTTTACTACAACGACGCGGGCCAGCAGATCAACAATCTTGCCCTGTCGGTGCAGGCCCGATGCCGCGGCATCGACCCGGATGACGAGAACTGGCCCGCAGACGGTTATCGCGGCGAGTATATCGCCGAGCTGGCGCAGGCCTACCTGCGTGGCGACAGCGTCAGCGCCAAAGACCAGCAGGTCGAGGCCAGGGGCGACCCGCACGACCTGGAGGCGATCAGGCGCTTTGCGGTAGCCTACCTCCGTCACGAGCAGGATCTGGATCTACGCGAATTTGCGGTGGAGTTTGATCTCTATTTTCTCGAATCATCGCTGTACAGTTCCGGCGAAGTCGACGCGGTGGTCGACATGCTGGCAAACGGCGGCAAGACTTACGAGAACGACGGCGCGCTCTGGCTGCGCACCACGGACTTCGGCGACGACAAGGACCGCGTCATGCGCAAGCGCGATGGCGGCTACACCTACTTCCTTCCGGATGTCGCCTACCACCTGAATAAGTGGCGGCGTGGTTTTGTCCGCGTAATCAATGAGCAGGGTGCAGACCACCACAGCACGGTAACGCGCGTCCGCGCCGGTCTGCAGGCGCTGGACCAGGGCATTCCCGAGAACTGGCCCGATTATGTACTGCACCAGATGGTCACCGTCATGCGCGACGGCGAGGAAGTGAAGCTGTCCAAGCGCGCAGGCAGCTACCTTACGCTGCGCGACCTGATCGAAGAGGTCGGTCGCGATGCCACGCGTTACTTCCTGGTGGCGCGGGCACCCAGCTCCCACCTTACCTTTGATATCGATCTTGCTCTGTCGCGCAGCAACGACAACCCGGTGTACTACATCCAGTACGCGCATGCCCGGGTGTGCAGTGTTCACCGCCGGCTCGCAGAGGCAGGCATGACCTGGGATGCCGGAACCAGCCACGAACACCTGCCGCTGCTGGAAAGCGCGGAGGAAACGGCGCTGCTCAGGAGTCTGGCCGAGTACCCGGAAGTGGTGGAAAAGGCGGCGCGGACGGCAGAACCACACGTCGTCGCCAATTACCTGCGCGAGCTTGCCGGCCACTTCCACACCTTTTATAACGCACACAAGGTGCTGATCGAGGATGCCAACCTGCGATCGGCCCGGGTGTCACTCAGTGAAGCCGTGCGCCAGGTCATCAGCAACGGTCTCGACCTGCTCGGCGTTTCCGCCCCGGAGTCGATGTAACGTGGCAGACGCCCGCTCCGGCAGAGCGCGCGGCGGGCAGCGCCGCCAGGGTGCCAGCCGCGGCAATGACGCGGCCGCGGGCCATCTTTCCACATCACTGCGCTGGTACGCCGGCGGGGTCCTAAGCGGTGTTTTCCTCAGTTTCATGTTCTATCTGGTCACGCTGCCGCCGTCCAGGCCAGGGACTGATTCGGACACTAGCGCCAACGCGGTGGCCCCAGTCAGTGCGGAACAACAGCCCCGGTTCGACTTTTTCGAGATGCTGCCACAGCAGCGCATAGAGGTTGAGCTGGAGCCGGGGACCAAAACCGCGAATCGGGATCAGCGCAGCGGCACGACCTATCTCCTGCAGGCGGGGTCATTCCGGCAGGCCGAAGATGCCGACCGCCGGCGGGCAGAGCTCCTGCTGCTCGGCCTGGAACCAGACGTAGAGGAGACCAGCGGCAATAATGGCCGCTGGTTCCGGGTGATGGTGGGTCCCTTCGATTCGCGCTCAAAAATGGCCGCGGCGCGCAGCCTCACCGCACAGCAGAACATCGATACGCTGCTGCTGCAGCGCGGCACGCCCTGACGGCTGGGTGCAGGGACGCTTGAATTGCCGGCAGGCAGGACCCATATCCCTAGATTGATCCGAGGGAGACAGCACGTGAAACAGTTTCGAGGCACCACTATCCTGTGCGTTCGGCGCGGCAACAGCGTTGCCATTGGTGGCGATGGCCAGGTGTCGATGGGCAATACCATCATGAAAGGCAACGCACGCAAGGTCCGGCGTCTGCACAAGGAACAGGTCATTGCCGGTTTCGCGGGCGGCACCGCCGATGCGTTCACGCTGTTCGAACTGTTTGAAAACCATCTGGAAAAACACCAGGGACAGCTTGTTCGCGCCGCTGTGGAATTGGCCAAGGCCTGGCGCACAGAGCGCTCGCTGCGCCAGCTCGAGGCCCTGCTCGCGGTGGCGGACCAGACCACCTCACTGGTGATCAGCGGCAACGGCGATGTGATCGAACCGGAAGACAATCTCATTGCCATCGGCTCGGGCGGCTCTTACGCTCAGGCCGCGGCACGCGCGCTGCTCGACAACACCGAGCTCGGCGCCCGCGACATCGTCGAGAAAGGCCTTAACATAGCAGGCGACATCTGTATCTACACCAATCACAACCAGACCATCGAACAGCTCGACTACCAGGATTGATATGTCAAACATGACCCCACGGGAAATTGTTCACGCGCTGGACAAGCACATCATCGGCCAGTCCGAAGCCAAGCGGGCGGTGGCTATCGCGCTGCGCAACCGCTGGCGGCGCATGCAGGTCGACACTGAGCTGCGCGCGGAAATCACCCCCAAGAACATCCTGATGATCGGGCCCACCGGCGTCGGCAAGACTGAAATTGCGCGTCGACTGGCGCGCCTGGCAAATGCGCCCTTCATCAAGGTGGAAGCGACCAAGTTCACCGAGGTGGGTTACGTGGGGCGGGATGTGGAGTCCATCATCCGCGACCTGGTTGAAATGTCGGTTACGATGCATCGCGAGCTGGAAGTAAAGCGGGTTCGTGCCCGCGCCGAGGAAGCCGCCGAGGAGCGCATACTGGATATTCTGCTGCCGCCCGCCCGGGGCGATGGTGACCAGGGCGCGGGTGAACAGGGCGCGGGTACCCGCCAGCTGCTGCGCAAAAAGCTGCGCGAGGGCGAGCTCGATGACAAGGAAATCGAGGTAGAGCTCAGTAATCAGGCGGGCGCGATGGATATCGTGGCCCCGCCGGGCATGGAGGAAATGACCAACCAGCTGCAGAGCATGTTCTCCAACCTGTCGCGCCAGCAGTCGAAAAACCGCAAGCTGCCGGTCAAGGAGGCGTTCGAAGCGTTGTGCGACGAGCAGGCAGCGCGCATGGTCAACGAGGAGGAACTCAAGCAGAAGGCCATCGAGGCCGCCGAGGAAAACGGTATCGTCTTTCTGGACGAGCTCGACAAGGTCGCCAAACGCGGCGAGACCGCAGGCGCCGATGTCTCACGCGAGGGCGTCCAGCGCGATCTATTGCCACTGATTGAGGGCTCTACCGTCAGCACCAAATACGGCATGATCAAGACCGATCACATTCTGTTCATTGCCTCGGGTGCTTTCCATCTGTCCAAACCCTCAGACCTGATCCCGGAGCTGCAGGGACGTCTGCCGATCCGCGTGGAGCTTACCGCGCTGACGCCCGACGATTTCAAGCGTATTCTGTCGGAACCGGATGCCTCCCTGACCCGCCAGTATCAGGCCCTGCTGGCAACCGAGGGTCTGGCGCTGGAGTTTACCGACGACGGCTTGACGCGACTGGCCGAAATCGCCTGGCGGCTCAATGAGAACACCGAGAATATCGGTGCACGCCGGCTGCACACGATCATGGAGCGTCTTCTGGAAGAGGCCTCCTACGCGGCAGCGGACAACAGCACCGACACGCCGGCGCTGCTGGTGGATGCGGCCTACGTCGACAGTCAAATCGGGGAACTCAGCCTCGACGACGACCTGTCCCGGTTCATTCTGTAGACAGACCAGGGGAAGCGCACGCCATGGCCAGCGACCAAAAACGCCCCTCCGGCGTCAAGTTACGCCGGCAATCCCGGGTGCTGGAACTGTCCTATCCCGGCGAGCCGCCCTGTCAGCTCGACTGGGAGTACCTTCGGGTTTTCTCACCGTCCGCGGAAGTGCGCGGTCACGGCCGCGGCCAGGAAACGCTGCAGACGGGCAAGCGGCACGTGGCTCTGGAGTCCGTCATCCCGGTCGGTCACTACGCCCTGCAGCTGGTTTTCGATGACGGCCATGACACCGGCATTTTTTCCTGGAGCTACCTGCGCGAGCTCTGCAGCAACCGGGAGAGCTGGTGGCAGGATTATCTGGACCGCCTGAATGCCGCCGGCGCCAGTCGCGACCCTGACGTGCAGGTCATACAGTTTCAGCCCTGACCCCCGGCACTGACCCCTGAGCGGCATCGCGCTACAATACGACACCGCAACGCATGGCTGGACGCGAAATGAGTGACCGAGACACGACGCACTTCGGCTACCGCGAGGTAGACAGGGACGCCAAGGCGGGCATGGTGGGCGACGTCTTCGACTCGGTAGCGGCGCGCTACGACCTCATGAACGATCTCATGTCCGCCGGTATTCACCGCCTGTGGAAACGATTCACGATCGAGCTCAGCGGCGTTCGCAGCGGCAATTCGGTGCTTGACATTGCCGGCGGCACAGGCGACCTGGCGGCGAAATTCAGCCAGCTGGTCGGTGACAGTGGCCGCGTGGTTCTGGCCGACATCAACGCCTCCATGCTGCGCGTGGGCCGGGACAAACTGCTGGACACCGGGGTACAGACAAACCTCGAGTTCGTGCAGGCGGATGCCCAGTACCTGCCTTTTCCCGACAACAGTTTCGACTGCATCACCATCGCTTTCGGCCTGCGCAACGTCACCGACAAGGGGCTGGCGCTGCGCGCGATGCTGCGCGTGCTGAAACCCGGTGGACGCCTGCTGGTCCTTGAGTTTTCCAAACCCACCAACCCGCTGCTGGGCAAGGCCTACGATGCCTACTCGTTCAGCGTGCTGCCACTCATGGGTCGGCTGGTCGCACGCGATGCCGACAGTTACAAGTACCTCGCCGAATCGATACGCATGCATCCCGACCAGGAGACCCTCAGGGGAATGATGGAAGAGGCGGGCTTCAGCCGCTGCGAATTCCACAACATGACCGGTGGGGTGGTTGCCGTACACCGCGGCATCAAGAGCTGACATGGCGCTGGATCCCGCCCTGCAGACAGCCGTTCTCGCCGCGCTGGAGCGCGCCGCCAACACCGCTCTGCAGTTATCGCCGCACAGCCGTCGCGACCTCGCTGAACTGGGCGATATCGTGATAGGCGTTGAATGTACCCAGCCGGTGTTTTCTGTCTACCTGCAGCCAACCCGCGAGGGCGCCATTCGCCTGATGGGCCACTACGATGGGGCGCTGGCAACGCGGGTGCGCGGCAGCAGCAGTGACTTTGCCGAGCTGGCAAATTCGACAGACCCGACCGCGACCCTGATCAACGGCGGACTCGAGCTGAAAGGCAGCAGCGCCCCGCTGATAGCGCTTCAGGGCGCTGTCGCCGAATTGGATATCGACTGGGAAGCACCACTTGTAGACACCCTGGGCGATGTCGCGGGACACCAGCTCGCCCAGATGCTGCGCGGTCTTTTCGACTGGGGCCGCCACGCGAGCAGCAGCCTGACCCGCCAGCTTGATGAATTCATCCACGAAGAAGCGCGGCTGTCCCCTCCGCGGGCTGAGGTGGAAGATTTCTACAGCGATATCCAGAACCTGATCCAGCGCGTGGATCGCCTGCAAAGCCGCATACAGCGCGCGCAATCCCGCGCCGACAGCCTGCGGGACCGCACCACCGCCGGCGGCCGCAACGATTTCCCGCGCGATGGCGAAGCCGGCTGATGTCACGCCTGATCAGGCTGGTCCGCATTCTGCGGGTGATCGGCCGGCATAGACTTGACGCTATCATCAACCCTGACCGTCTGCCCCCGGGCCCACGCCTGATGCTGCAGCTGAACCCCTTTCGCGCCCGGGCACCGGCCGGTATCGGACGGGCAGTACGTCTGCGCCAGGCGCTTGAGGAACTCGGGCCCGTTTTTATCAAGTTCGGGCAGATGCTGTCCACGCGCCGTGATCTGCTGCCCGTGGATATCGCCGATGAACTGGCCCACCTGCAGGATCGGGTCTCTCCATTTCCACCGGCCGAGTCCCGACAGATCATCGAGAGTGCCCTGGGCGAGTCGGTGGAGGTTCTGTTTGCACACTTTGATGCGGTACCCATGGCCTCGGCCTCCGTAGCGCAGGTGCATTCGGCGCGGCTGCTCGACGGCAGCGACGTTGTGATCAAGGTACTGCGCCCGGATATCGAGCCCGTAATCCGTCAGGATATTGCGCTTCTGTTTCTGCTGGCACGACTGGCTGAGCGTTTCCTTCGCGACGGCTGGCGGCTGCGCCCCGTGGCACTGGTCGCAGACTACGAGCATGTGATTCTTGATGAGCTCGATCTGGGACGGGAGGCAGCCAATGCCTCGCAGCTACGCCGCAATTTTGCGGATGCGAAGCTGGTCTACGTGCCCGAGGTTCACTGGCGCTACACGAGACGCAACGTGTACGTCATGGAACGCATCTACGGCATCCCGGTAACGGACCTGCAAACCCTGCAGCAGCGCGGTACCGACCTCAAACTGCTGGCAGAGCGCGGGGTCGAGATATTTTTCACGCAGGTTTTCCGGGACAGTTTTTTTCACGCTGACATGCACCCCGGAAACATCTTCATCAACGCCGACAATCCGGCGGATCCGCGCTACATCGCGATCGACTGCGCCATCATCGGCAGCCTCAGCGAGGCGGATCAGTACTACCTGGCACGCAACCTGCTCGGCATCTTCCAGCGCAACTACCACGAAGTTGCCCGCCTGCATGTCGAGTGTGGCTGGGTGCCGCCGGATACGCGGGTGGAGGACTTCGAGTCGGCGATGCGCGCGGTCTGCGAGCCAATCTTTGAGAAACCGATCAGCGAGATTTCCTTCGGCCAGCTGCTGATCTACCTTTTCAGCACGGCGCAACGCTTCGACATGGAGGTGCAACCCTCCCTTATTCTGCTGCAGAAGACGCTGCTCAACATCGAGGGACTCGGCCGACAGCTCTACCCCCAGCTCAACCTCTGGGATACGGCTCAGCCCTTCCTGGAAAACTGGCTGCGCGAGCGCTATTCACCGCAGAATGTTCTGAAACGACTGCAGTATCGCGTACCGGGCTGGCTGGAACAGCTGCCACAGCTGCCCGATGCGATACTCGATCAGCTGCAGGGGAGGCATCACTTACCGGTGACCCGGCGCGCTGACACCGGCGCAGTGCGCAGACAGCGGCAGCAGGCAGCGGGGCGGCGCTTTCGCCGTCAAGTTGCCGGTGTCGCCTGCGTGGCCGGCGCCCTGCTTTCCATCCCGTCGCTGCAGTCGGTACTCTCGCCGGTCCCGACCATCGGCTGGCTTTTATTCGCGGCAGCCGTGCTTCTTCTCTGGCCGCGGACGCAGGAAGACTGATTGTGGCGCTCGCCTGTGCGACAATGGTGAGTCGGAACGTTTAACAGGCCGTGTGCGTATGTCGCCAGTGACAGACAACATTCAGTGGAATGCCCAGGGCCTGGTGGCGGCCATTGCCCAGGACTGGCAGAGCGGTGACGTCCTCATGCTGGCCTGGATGAACCGCGAAGCGCTCGAGCGCACCCTGGCAGAGCAGCGCGCGGTATACTGGTCGCGCTCTCGGGATGCGCTGTGGCGCAAAGGGGAAAGCTCGGGCAACGTGCAACACCTGAAGGAGTTACGCATTGACTGCGACGGCGACGCGCTGCTGCTGAAAGTCGAACAGGTGGGTGGCATCGCCTGTCACACAGGTCGCGCGCACTGCTTCTATCGCCGCTTCGATGGCGACGGCTGGACCGAGACCGACCGGGTTCTGCGGGACCCGGAGCTTATGTACGCTAGGTCATCAACAACGTCATCAACAACGTCATCAACAACGCAGGCAAAAGACAATGGGTAGCGACGGCGTACTGGACGAACTGACACGTGTCATTGCCTCGCGCCGGCAGGCGGCGCCAGAAAGCAGCTACGTCGCCAGCCTGCATGCCGCGGGGCTGAACCGGATTCTTGAAAAAATCGGCGAGGAGTCCACGGAAGTCATCCTCGCGGCGAAGGACACACAGAGCGGCAACGAGCACGAGGCGCTCATCGGCGAGGTGGCGGATCTCTGGTTCCACTGCATGGTGATGCTCGCCCATCTGGACACCGATGCCGCAGCAGTGATGGAATGTTTGCAACAGCGGCTTGGGCTCTCCGGCCATGCCGAGAAAGCGTCGCGCTCCGACGCACACTGACTGAGGACGACACCATGGGTATTGGCGGTATCAGCGTATGGCAGCTACTGATCGTGCTGGCAATCGTGATCATGCTGTTTGGCACCAAGCGGCTGCGCACGCTAGGCGGCGATCTCGGCAGCGCGATCAAGGGCTTCAAGAAGAGTATGCAGGACGATGACGACAAGGCCTCCTCCGATGACGAGGCGGAAGACGACGCCCCTTTCTCCGCGAGCCTGCCTCGCGACGAACCCGCACCCTCTTCATATGATGGAACGCATGATGGAAAGCGTGATCAATCGCGTGATCAAATGCGAGAAGAGCAGCGCGGAGAGGACGTGACGACGACAGGCAACAGCGGTGAGCGGAAGCCCTAGCCTCCATGTTTGATATCGGCTTTGCCGAGCTGATCATTATCAGCGTCGTCGGCCTTCTGGTCATCGGCCCCGAGCGACTGCCCGGTGCGATCCGCACCGCCAGCGTCTGGCTCGGACGTCTGCGACGGGGCTTCAATGACATCAAGCGCGAAGTGCAGCAGGAATTGCACAACGATGAGGTAATGCAGGAACTGCGACGCACCGGAGAGCAGGTCAGGGAGCAGACGGATGACCTGCGCCGCAGTTTGCTTGAGGACGGCGACCCCGGGAAACCATCCGAGCAGGAACGCGACGCGCTTCCATCGACAACGACTTCCGATGACCCGGACAGAACGGACAGAACGGACAACACAACACCATGAGCGACGCGTCCGGTGACCCGGCGCTGCCGCTGATCGCCCACCTCAAGGAACTACGGGATCGACTGCTGCGCGCCATACTGGCCGTACTGGTCATTTTTATCGTACTGTTCCCGTTCGCCAACGACATTTACGCATTTGTCTCCGAGCCGCTACGCTCAATTCTGCCGGCGGGCGCCAGCATGATCGCCACGGAAGTGGCATCACCATTTCTGACGCCGTTCAAGCTGACCCTGTTCACGGCCATATTCATCGCCGTGCCCTATCTGCTCTACCAGGCCTGGAGCTTTATTGCGCCGGGCATGTACCGGCACGAAAAACGCCTGGCCATACCCCTGCTTGTGTCCAGCATCGCGCTTTTCTATGCGGGTGCCGCGTTTGCCTATTTCGTGGTATTCCCACTCATTTTTGCCTTTTTTACCAGCGTAGGGCCGGAGGATGTCGCCATCATGACCGACATCAACCGCTACCTGGATTTCGTTCTGAAGCTCTTTTTCGCCTTCGGTCTGGCATTCGAAATTCCGATTGCCGCCGTCATCATGATCTGGGCGGGCATTACCACACCGGAGGATCTGGCGAAAAAGCGGCCCTATATCGTGGTCGGCTGTTTTGTCTTCGGTATGCTGCTGACGCCCCCGGACATCATCTCCCAGTCACTGCTGGCACTGCCCATGTGGCTGCTGTTCGAGATCGGCATCGTCTGCGGCCGTATGCTGATCCGCCGCCGCGATGAGCAGGCAGATGCGGATGCAGACGACAGCGCGGACTGACGACAGGTGGCGTCCGCGAACAAACCCCGCAAGCTGTCGCCGTTATTGACGGTCGCCGGCTACCTGCGTCCCTATCGCGCGCGCGTGCTGGGCGCCACCGCGGCTTTGCTACTGACGGCCGGGGCCACACTTTCCCTGGGGCGCGGCATTCAGATACTGGTTGACCGCGGTCTCACCGGCGGCACCATGGACGACCTGCGCTTCGCCGTGATGGTCATGCTGGCCATCAGCCTGGTTATCGCCGTGGGTACTTTTACCCGTTTTTATCTGGTGTCCTGGCTGGGCGAGCGGGTAAGCGCCGATCTGCGCAAAGCGGTGTTCGACAATGTTGTGCGCCTTCACCCCGGCTTCTTCGAGGCCAACCGCGCCGGTGAAATTATGTCGCGCCTGACCACCGACACCACCCTGCTGCAGACGATTATCGGCTCGTCACTGAGCATGGCGCTGCGCAGTGGACTGACGCTTATCGGCGCCCTGGTGCTCATGTTTCTCACCAACCTCAAGCTCAGCCTCATCATCGTGGCGAGCGTTCCAATGGTTCTCCTGCCCATCATCGTATTCGGTCGTCGGGTGCGTCGACTGTCTACGGCCAGCCAGGACAGCATCGCGAGTGTCGGCAGCTATGCCGGAGAAATCATTCAGAATATCAAGGTGG
>JBHEPQ010000092.1:0-7474 GCA_046260215.1 Chromatocurvus sp. | reverse complement strand
TGCGCCTCTGTCTCAACACGACACAGCCAAATAGTCGCACAGAATGATAAATCGCCGGTCCGTGGTGATGCCCCGGTTATATCGGCCGTCGCGTAGCACTGCTGCCCCATCGGGTTTAATCTGCGCGCCTGCGCACTTTCGCCCCACTTGCGGAATTCAGGGGGGTTCCTGTGCTCGCTGTTCATCCCTTCGCAGCCACTGTACTATTACATGGCTGCAGCAACGTGGTCATGATGCTTGCCTGGTATGCCCGTCTGAAGGAGCTCGACCAGCTCGAGATTCTTCAGAAAATCATCATGCCGAGCATCTTCGTGCCCTTTGCGATCTTCTACATGAAAACCCCGCTGAAACTCGATTAATTATGGGCGGCGCTGTGCGTGGTCGAGGCGGCGTTCTTCATATTCCGGGGTCACCCCGGGGCGTGACAACCGGCGTGGATTTATTGCGTGAATCTGAAGTGGCACCAGCAAGTAGCAAGTGCCCGACAGTGCAAATGCTACTGGCTAGTGGGTCACGCGGTAAGTTCGATAACGCAGAGAGATTCCCGGAGGATCCATTCATTCCATGACCGAAAAAATCGCCATCCGTGATGCCGCCAGCGTGATTCTCGTTCGCAACCGCGACACCCGTCCGCGAGTGCTGATGGGCCAGCGCAGCCGACAGGCTGTTTTCATGCCCGGGGTTTTTGTCTTCCCGGGTGGGGCGGTAGACGATGGCGACGCACGGATGAACCTCCAACGCGGTGTCGAAGCACCCTGCCACGAAAGGCTGCGAAATGGAGGCAATGACTCCCTTGCCAGAGCACTGCAGGTGGCGGCAATTCGTGAGGTGAGTGAAGAAACCGGGCTGCTGATCGGCTGCCCTGGACAATGGGCCAGCGATGCGCCCTGCGGCTGGGAAATTTTCCGTGATAACGCATGCCTGCCCAGCGCCGACGGGTTTCGCTTCGTCTTCCGCGCCATCACCCCGGTCGGCGCACCGCGTCGCTTCGACGCGCGCTTCTTTTTGGTGGACGCCGATACCGCAATCCATAACAAGCACCTGGATGATTTCTCTGGCGCCGCCGATGAACTGTCAGAACTGCGCTGGGTGCCTCTCGAAGACACACGTTCGCTGCGAATTGCCTTCATCACTGCGCTGGCGCTGGAAACCGCAGCACCATTGATGGCGCATGATGGGCCGCCCAGGATGGTGCCCTGCATTGAGGGCGACCACGAGCAACGGCTGCGCAACGCGCGCCCGGACCGTGACAGGTTCATTTTCTAGTGGGGGCGAAGCGGCAAGGTCGATAATCCTCCGTAGCGACCAACCGAAAAACGAAAAACGGCAATGCCGCAGTCAGCCACCACGCCGACTTCGTGACCCGGAAATCGACCAACCTACAGGTAACAGGTAGAAACGGGGTAATACGGCCACTGCGCTACCGTTCGGCTTACCTGATGTTTGCTGACAGCAGGGCCGAAGTCACCGCATCAAGATAGCGCGGAAGCAGGCGATACTTTCGACTCCTGAGAATCTGCTCGACCAGACCCCAATCCAGGTTCAGGTAATCGTGGATGATGGCATTGCGCATTCCCACCGCACCACGGAGCACCTCCGCGGGCGGATCGATAATCCCCAGTAATTCGTAGACGCGCTCGATGGACGCTCTCGCCTCCGACGGCACCGGGTGATGGTGTGCTTTTAACACGTGTTTAGAGCAGCCGACGGCCATTTCCACCAGCACCTGCAGACCTCGCTCGACCGCAATGCGCTCATTGAAGCTCAGCGGCCGCTGATCATTCAGGTCGCTCAGTTCGTCGAGCCCCGCAATGTGCTGCTCCGTCTGCTCGCGCAGCGCATAGACGTAGGCTTCAAACGGCCTGTCGGTTTCGCTCATGCTCTGCCTTATATTCTGCCCAGAGGCTCCACACGCGCTGCTGCTCCGCCCTCAATCGAAAGTCGGAACGGCAGAAAAGTACAACGCCCTGATTGATAACGTTGTATGCCAGTGGGACCGGCACACGATTGATGTCAACCAGGGATACCTGTGCCGAAATCTTCTGACGACAGTGGTAAGCCAGGTCCTCAAGGAATGGCTGTCGCTCCTGCAATCGAAGCTGGTCGGGCACGAGCGCAACGGCGACATCGTAATCGCTGTCATGGCTGTCGAGGCCCGTCGCTCGAGAACCATAGAGCCAGGCGACTTCTATGATGGGGTTGTCGGCAAGAAGCTTGCGGAGTGTATTTGCAGCGGCCGTCATCGAGCCACTCCCGCTCTTGGGTCCCGAAGATGCAGGGCCGGGACATGTACCCGGCAGAAGCTGCTCCCAGGAAAAAATATGGTCGGGACGGCAGGATTTGAACCTGCGACCACCACACCCCCAGTGTGGTGCGCTACCAGGCTGCGCTACGCCCCGAGAGTCCTTGCGGACGCCGCGCATTATACGCGACTACCGCATGGAAACAACGCTTAGCGCCGGGGCTTGAGGAGTTCCAGCACGTCCTCGAGATCCTCGATGGTTTCCTTGATCACCGCCCGAATCTCCGCCGGGCGCATGCCGGCATCCTTTTCATCTGACATGCGCTGGCGGGCGCCACCGATCGTGTAACCGTCGTCATACAGCAAGGAACGGATCTGCCGGATTGTCAGTACATCATCGCGCTGATAGTAGCGCCGATTGCCGCGCCGTTTCACCGGCTTAAGCTGCGGAAATTCCTGTTCCCAATAACGCAGGACGTGCGGCTTGACCGCGCAGAGTTCGCTCACTTCCCCAATTGTGAAGTAGCGTTTGCCGGGAATGACCGGCAGCTGGTTATTGTGGCTCGGTTCCAGCATAGTCTTCTACCCTGACCTTGAGCTTCTGCCCTGGCCTGAAGGTTACCACCCTGCGGGCTGAAATGGGGATCTCCTCGCCCGTCTTGGGATTACGACCGGGTCGCTGGCTCTTGTCCCGCAGATCGAAATTGCCGAAACCGGAAAGCTTGACCTGTTCATTGTTCTCAAGACAGGTGCGGATCTCCTCGAAGAAGAGTTCCACCAGCTCCTTGGCCTCCCGCTTGTTCAGTCCAAGTTCCTCGAACAAACGCTCTGCCATCTCCGATTTGGTCAGCGCCGTCATTGCCCCGCCACCTAACTCCTTTGTTCGGCATTATAGTTTTTTTGCAGTGAATCAATGACTTGCTGCACGACTGCAGTCACCTCGTCGTCCGAAAGAGTGCGCCCTTGATTGCGGAAAGTCAAACCCATTGCAATACTTTTTCTTTTAGGATCAATGCCTTTGCCTTCATACACATCAAACAGCGTGAAGTCTTCAAAGTAAGGTCCTGCCGCCGCTTTAACATTTTCTGCCAGCTCGCCTGCCATCACCGTCTTGTCCACAACCACCGCGATATCGCGACGGATCACCGGGAAGCGTGACAGCGGACTGAAAACGGGCATGCGCGCCGAGAGCAGGCTGCGGGTGGCAATCTCGGCAACGTAGATATCCACCTCCAGATCCAGGCTCGCGCGGGTCTCCGGATGCAGCGCACCCAGGTAGCCGACCTGCTCACCATCGAGGTGAATCGCCGCGCTACGACCAGGGTGTAGCGCCGTCCGCTCGGCAGCGACGAAGCGCAATTCGCCCTCGCGGCGGGCAATGCGGAACAGGCTCTCAATGTCGCCCTTGAGGTCGTAAAAATCCGCGGCACTGCGGGTCGCATCCCAGCCCTCGGGAGCACGTCGGCCCGCAAGCAGGAGGCACAGCGTCGGCTCCTGCAGCAGGCCCTTCTTTCCGGGAACGAAGCGCAGGCCCGTTTCATACAGGCGCAGGCGCGTCTGCTGTCGGTTCAGGTTGTGCCGCGCCACATCCACCAGCCCCGGAATCAGACTGGTGCGCATAACGCCCATATCCGCAGAGATGGGGTTAGCCAGAGACACCGGTGCGGTCTCCGGATCGAAAAGCGATTGCAGCGCAGAGTCGATGAAGCTGTAGGTAATCGCCTCGCTGTAGCCCCGAGACGCCAGGTGCGAACGCAGCGGCCTCAGCGAAAGTCGGGTTTCGTCCCGGCTTGGCATCGCCAGGTCAGCGCGGATACGCCGCGTGGGCAGGCGCTCGTAGCCATAAACCCGTGCCAGCTCCTCGAGCAGATCGGCCTCTATGGCGATATCGAAGCGCCAGCTCGGGACCTCGCATACCCAGCCGGCATCGGTAGCGGTCACCCCGAGGCCAAGACCAGCAAGAATGCGCTCGACATCGACGGCGAGCAGATCCAGCCCCAGCACCCGCGGAATGCGCGCTGCGCGCAGGGTTACAGGTGCGCGTTCGGGGAGCTGATTCTCGCTCACGACCTCAGTCACCGGGCCGGCGCTGCCGCCGGCGATGTCCAGGAGCAGCTCTGTAGCCCGCTCCATGGCGCGGCGCTGCAGGTTAAAGTCGACGCCGCGCTCAAAGCGGTGCGAGGAGTCGGTGTGCAGACCATAGCCCCGCGCCTGCCCGGCCATCGGTTGCGGTGCAAAAAACGCAGACTCCAGGAACAGGTTGCGACTGCCGGCACTCACGGCGCTGGACTGTCCACCCATGATCCCGGCGAGTGCCAGCGGATGCGCGTGATCTGCGATCAACAGGCTGTCCTCGCGCGGCTCCAGGGTCTGGCCATCCAGCAGTTCCAGGGACTCCCCGGCGCGGGCACAGCGCACAACAATGCCGCCCTGCAGCGCGTCCAGGTCAAAGGCGTGCATGGGCTGGCCCAGCTCAAGCAGCACGTAGTTGGTCACATCCACTGCGGGGTCGATGCTGCGCAGACCGGCGCGGCGCAGGCGCTCCTGGAGCCACAGCGGCGAGGGGCGCGACAGATCCACATTCTCGATCACGCGGCCGACGTAGCGCGGGCAGCGCTCTGGCGCGTCCAGCACGACGTCAAGGGTCCGGTCATTGGTTGCAGGAACCTGCGCCAGCGCCGGCGTACACAGCTCGAGTCCGTTGAGCAGAGCCACCTCCCGTGCGATACCCAGCATACCCAGGCAGTCCGCCCGGTTCGGCGTCAGGTCGACCTCGATCACCTGGTCATCCAGCCCCAGGTACTGGCGCAGGTCGGTTCCCACCGGCGCCTCGGGCGCCAGCTCCATCAATCCGGCATTGGCGTCAGACAGGCCGAGCTCCGCCTCGGCGCACAACATACCCTCAGACGCCTGCCCGCGCAGCTTCGCCCTGCGGATACGGAAGTCGTCCGGCAGTACGGCACCCACCCGGGCAAATGGGGCTTTCAAGCCGACTCTTGCGTTGGGCGCGCCGCACACCACCTGCAGAGACCCCTGCCCCGCATTTACCTGGCAGACCCGCAGCTTGTCGGCATCCGGGTGCTGCTCTGCGCTGACGATCTCGCCAACGACAACGTCACTGAAAGCACCGGCCACCGGCTCCACGGCATCCACCTCCAGGCCGGCCATGGTGAGCTGATGGGCCAGCGCCTGAGTATCGACATCGGGATTCACCCACTCACGCAGCCACTGTTCACTGATTTTCACGATTGTCTATCTCCTGCCGCGGGGGTTCAGAACTGCTCGAGGAAGCGCAGATCGTTCTCGTAGAACAGGCGCAGATCGTTGACGCCGTAACGCAGCATTGCCAGGCGCTCCACCCCCATGCCGAAAGCAAAACCCGTGTAGATTTCGGCATCGATGTCGCAGTGTGCAAAGACGGCCGGGTGCACCATGCCGCAGCCCATGACCTCCAGCCAGCCGGTCTGGCCACACACACGACAGCCATCGCCGCCACATTGCACGCACCGGATATCCACTTCCGCCGAAGGCTCGGTGAACGGAAAGTAGGACGGCCGAAAGCGCACCGCCAGGTCGCGCTCAAAAAACACCTGCAGGAACTCCTCGATCAGGCCCTTGAGATCGGCAAAGCTGGAATGGTCGTCTACCAGCAGGCCTTCCACCTGATGGAACATGGGCGTGTGGGTCAGGTCGGAATCACAGCGGTAGACGCGGCCCGGGCAGATGATCCGCAGCGGCGGCGCCTGGCTTTCCATAACCCGCACCTGCACCGGCGAGGTATGGGTTCGCAGCACGGTGGTCTCATCCACGTAAAAGGTGTCGTGCATGGCCCGGGCGGGATGGTGTGCGGGAATATTGAGCGCCTCGAAGTTGTGATAATCGTCCTCGATCTCCGGGCCCTCCACCACATCAAAACCGATGGCGCCGAAGAAGTCCTACATGCGCTCGATGGTGCGAGTGACGGGGTGCTGACGGCCGGTGCGCTGGCCGCGACCGGGCAATGTGACATCGATGGTCTCCGAGGCCAGCTGCTCCTCGACCGCCGCGCGGTCAAGCGCCGCTCTGCGCTCACCGATCAGCGCCTGCAGCATCTGCTTGGTCTCGTTAATCTCGGCACCGGCCGCCGGGCGCTCCTCGGGCGACAGTTTACCCAGCCCCTTGAGCAGAACGGTTAAATGGCCCTTCTTGCCAAGATACTCGACCCGCAACAGCTCCAGCGCGGCGGTATCCTGCGCTTTGGCTATCGCCTCTTTGGCCGCGTCCGACAACGCTTTCAGGTTTTCCATGGCTTGTATCCGTACCCTATCGTGTCTGTTTTCGGCCCGCGCGCCCATACCCGTAGGGCATAAAAAAAGGGAAGAGCGTCGCCCTTCCCCTCTATATTGCCGGTACCTTATATTGCCGGTACTTTTCGTCAGTCAGGTCAACGCTCACCGGCGGGTAGTCGCTGCAGTACTGTCACCGCTGCATAAGGGGATGTCAGGCAGCGAGTGCTGCCTTTGCCTGTTGTACCACGCTGGCAAATGCCGGCTTGTCGTGTACCGCCAGATCCGCCAGAACACGGCGGTCCAGGGAAATCTCGGCTTTCTTCAGGCCATTGATGAGCCGGCTATAAGTCATGCCGTTAGCACGGGACTGGGCGTTAATACGCGTAATCCACAGCGCCCGGAACTGGCGCTTCCTCTGGCGACGGTCGCGGTAGGCGTACTGCCCGGCCTTGGTGACCGCCTGCTTGGCGACACGGAACACGCGACTGCGCGCACCGTAATAACCCTTGGCCTGCTTGAGTATTTTCTTGTGCCGCCGGTGAGCGACAACACCACGTTTTACACGGGACATAAATCTTCTCCTGGTTGATAACCCTTAGCGTGCCCGCAACATGCGGTCGATCAGCGCCTTGTCACTGGCGTGGATCATGGAAGTACCGCGCAGCTGGCGCTTCCGCTTGGTGGTCATCTTGGTCAGGATATGGCTCTTGTAGGCGCTCTTGCGCTTGTAGCCGCCGGCAGTCTTCTTGAACCGCTTGGCCGCCCCGCTGTGAATTTTTGCTTTAGGCATAGTAGGTTACTCCGAATGCGAAGTGTGTATTAGGAAGAAACAAGGGCATTCACGGGCCGCTAGTTCTTCTTCTTGGGGGCGATTACCATGGTCATCTGTCGGCCTTCCATCTTGGGAAACTGCTCGACACCGCCCATTTCCGCCAGATCGGCTTCTACCCGCTTGAGTAGCTCC
>JBHEPQ010000084.1:0-5914 GCA_046260215.1 Chromatocurvus sp. | reverse complement strand
AATCCACACCGAGTCCACGGATTCTTCACCGTCGTGTACTGCCTGCTGCGATTCCGGGGCGTGTGCCAGAAAAAAGTGGGTGTCGAATCGCCGCGGCATGAAATCCGGCGTTATCCAGTGTGCGAAGTGAACCAGGGAGTCACAGGCGAGGCGCAATGAGTCCCGGCGCAGAATATCCCTGAATCGCAGGTCGCCCCGGTTCAGCAGCTGTCGATCCCGAGCGAGTTGGCTGGCCCGTACACCGTTGATTGGTCGGGGGTCATCGGCGTCACTTGCCAGCAACAGGCCGCATTCTTCAAAAGTTTCGCGAATGGCTGCGATTTTTGCGGGCCTGAGTTCGTCCTCGCCGGCGGCATTATCGATCAGGCCGTCCAGGTCCGTGTCGCTGTCCTGAGCCTCGATTTTACCACCGGGAAACACCAGCGCGCCGCCGGCAAACGCCATCCCGCTATGGCGAACCTGCATCAGCATTTCTGTGCTGGTTCCGGATGGGCGCAATAAGATCAGGGTAGCGGCGGGTTCGATCGGGCGAGGGGTTGGCAGCGTCCCTGTTTTTATGAATCCACGCAAGACCAAAAGAGTGGTTGCTACTCCGGAAACCATAAAGCCCAGACACCGTCGAGGCAATCCACTGGCTGGGGCTGACCTCTGTTCGCAACCCGTCAGTCGCCTTCAGTCTGGAAAATCTCCGGGAATATCGTAGCGTCAATTATGCAGCGAGCCTCTTAACCTGCGCACTCAGACGGCTCTTGTGTCGGGCGGCCTTGTTCTTGTGGATAACGCCCTTGTCGGCCATGCGATCAATGACCGGTACTGCTCTGTCGTAGGCGACGCGTGCCTGTTCGGCATTGCCTTCCTTGATGGCGGCCACAACGTGCTTGATGCGGGTGCGCACCAGTGAGCGGAGACTGGCATTGTGCAGGCGGCGCTTGTCATTCTGACGGGCGCGTTTTCTGGCCTGGGGTGAATTTGCCACGGTAGATCCTCAGTACGTATAGAAATTCGAGGGCGGATTATTCACATAGTCGGTATCATTGTCAACTGGCGTAGCAGGCGCTGCGCCGCCAGTGGTAGGCTCCGCTACGCGGCGAACCGAGACGACCATCCCGAGGAGATCACTGATGTCACTGCTCACAGACACCGTACACGCGTGGCGCAGCGCTGACGGCACACACTACCTTGCCTGGGACGTGGCGGCCATGGATACCCGGATCGACGTGGAGGTGATGACGGCGCTTCAGCCCGCTACGGTCATTCGGCACGCGGGAGATTCGGCGCCGGCCCGGGCCAGCGTCCCGGGGTTGTGCCCGCTCACGCGCCATCGATTCAGAGTCAGTGACGCTCGCGGCAATGACATCATGGTGGCGACCCGGGGCATGGGGTTCGAGGGCGCCGCCAACTTCCGTGACTTCGGCGGTTATCCCACCCGGTCCGGCGGCATTGTGGGCTGGGGGCGTTTCTACCGTTCCGGGAATCTGTCGGGCCTGTCGACGGCAGATATTGATCATCTGGCGCGTCTCGACATCGATCTTGTGTGCGATTTCCGGCGTGAAGATGAACAGATCAGGGACCCCAGTCGCTTGCCACTGTCAGGCGGACAACCGCGGGTGCTGAGCGTGCCCATAACTCCCGGGAGTCAGTCCAGTGCCCTTTATGGTGACGCGGCGACCCTCGATGGCAGGGAAGCCATGTTTGCTTTCATGGTCGATATCAACCGTGAGTTCGTATATTCACAGAGTGAGCGATTTGCGCAGATGTTTGCCGCGATCCTACAGGATCGGCCCCGCAGCCTGGTCATACACTGTGCGGCGGGCAAGGATCGGACGGGCTTCGGGGCAGCGCTGATTCTGGCAGCCTTCGGTGTTTCCAAGACATTGATACTTCGCGACTATCTGCTTACGCGGCAGTATTTCGATCCCTGGCGGGAGCTTCCGGGGGTGAGGGCGAAGTACCGCGTCGATCATCTCGACGACGACGCGCTGCTGCCGATGCTCGGCGTGGATGAGGCCTACCTGAATGCCGCTTTCACTGCCATTGACGAGGGCTATGGCAGCATGTCCGCGTACCTGACCAAATGCCTCGGCGTTGGTGACGCCGAGCGAAGAGCGCTGGCGTCGCTTTATCTGGAAAACTGAGGAATCAGGCGGCCAGAATCATGATCAGCCCGGCGGCGCCGACGAGAAGGCTCTGACCGGCCTTGTCCAGGTGGAAAAGACCGTACAGGTAAGCCAGCGGTGGCAGCAGTAGCGCGAACAGCCCCCAGGCGTAGTCCTCTTTCCAGGCTGTAATCAGTAACAGGATCCAGCTGACCAGCAATGTTGCCAGGCCGAATGTCAACAGTGCTGCACTTCCAGGCTCCATCTTCCCTCCGTTATTTTGTAGCCGGATAAAAAAGCGTCGCAACTCTACCAGATTCGTTCATCAAGGCCAGCGTTTTTGCCCAGCGGTCAGTATTGGCAGATGACGGAAACAGTGAATTTGGTTAAGGTGAGGCGCTTTTTTTAAGGAGAAACGGGTGAGCGATCCCTACGCAGACATACGACCTTACGCGGACAACGAGGTGTCCGGGGTATTGGCGCGTCTGCTGGCCGACCGTGAAATGCTCGACGCGGTTGCCGCATTCCGCTTCGGTGTGCTGGCCAGGGCCATGCCGTTTGTGCTTCGCCCTGCGGTGCGCTGGTACCTTGCCCGGCAGGTGCGCAGCGTTGACAGCGTTGCCGGGCTGCAGTCGGTCATTCGGCATTATATGGATCGGATGATCGAATCCACCACCGAGGGCTTCAGCGTTTCGGGCCTCGATGGACTCGATCCCCGGACACCCTACCTGTTTATGAGCAATCATCGTGATATCGCCATGGATCCGGCGTTCATCAACTATGCCCTGCACTCGAAGGGTAGAGACACTGTACGCATCGCGATCGGAGACAACCTGCTCACGAAACCCTGGGTTTCGGACCTGATGCGGCTGAACAAGAGCTTTATCGTGCGCCGGTCTGCCAGTGGCCCGCGTGAGTTGCTCGCGCGCTCGCGACAGCTTTCCGACTATATCCGTCACTCCATTGGCGAGGAGCGGGCCCCCATCTGGATCGCCCAGCGCGAGGGACGGGCAAAGGACGGCATTGACCGCACGGAACCGGCGATCATCAAGATGTTGACGCTGGGACGAAATAAGGCAACGGAAAGCTTCCCCGCGTATGTCGCCGGCCTGAATATCGTACCTGTCTCCATTTCCTATGAACTTGACCCCTGTGATGCCGTGAAGGCGAACGAGCTGTGGCAGCGGCGTGAGCGCGGAGCCTACGCTAAAGGCGAACAGGAAGACGTCGCCGCTATCGGCATGGGCATCGCCGGCCACAAGGGTCGCGTGCATGTCGGCTTCGGCAGGCCTCTGGGTGGGGATTTCGAGAGTCCGGCGTCTGTTGCGCAGGAGGTAGACCGCCAGGTTATTGCCAGCTACTGTCTACACCCCGATAACCTGCAGGCGTACCGCATGCTGGGCGGTGATGCCGCGCTGGTTCAGGGGCTGCAGCAGGAGGCCGGTTCGATATCCGAAGCCGTATTTGCCGCCCGCATCGACGCGATTCCCGAGCAGCAGCGGGCCGACGCGCTGGCGATCTACGCTAATGCCGTGCGCAGCAAAATTGCGCTACGCGACGCCGGCAGCCCCGAACTTGCTCACTGACGACCTGAAGGAAACTATCCGCGGGGCATACAATGCTGTGCTTGCGGCCCGTGGTCTGGTGCCGCGCTGGGGGCAGCGACAGATGATCGCTGAAATCGCCCGAACGCTCGGCCGAATACCAGAACCGGGGGAGTCATCTGCCGAGGGGCCTGCAATCTGTATTGTCGAGGCTGGAACAGGTACCGGGAAGACCATCGCATATGCGTTGGCGGCCATTCCGGTGGCTCGCGCGCGGGGCAAGCGCCTTGTGGTCGCCACGGCAACCGTGGCCCTGCAGGAGCAGTTTATCAACAAGGACCTGCCGGACATTCACACCAGCAGTGGTCTTGAATTCAGCGTGGCGCTGGCCAAGGGTCGCCGCCGCTACGTCTGTCTCAGCAAGCTTGATCGTCTGCTGGGTCAGGGAGGTGACGCCCCGGCCACGATTCCCCTGTATCCGGATGAAATGCCTGCTGAAGACGTCCAGAATGCCCGTCCGGTGTACGAGGCAATGGTGGAAGCGCTCGCGCGGGGCGATTGGGATGGTGATCGCGACGGCTGGTCCGGTCATGCCGATGACGCCATCTGGTCGAGTGTCACGACAGACCATAATCAGTGTACCGGCAGGCGCTGTCCCAACGTCGGTCAGTGCAGTTTTTTTCGGGCGCGGGACGAGCTCGAGAGCGCCGATATCATTGTCAGCAACCACGATCTTGTCCTCTCCGACCTGGCTCTCGGTGGCGGTGCCATACTGCCTCCTCCCGAGGACAGCATCTACATCTTTGACGAGGGGCACCATCTGCCGGATAAGGCGCTGAATCATTTTTCTTCTTTCTGTCGCCTGCACAGCACCCGGCAATGGCTTCAGGACAGCGGCAAGAGTCTTGCGCAGGCGATTCCCTCGCTGGCGCAGATGACAGGTCTTGAGCGCGTCGTTGCGGGGATTCCCGGGGCCATGTCGGAGCTCGTGCAGTCTCTGCAGGTGTTGGAGGAGCAGCTGGCCGACCTGTCATCCGGTGAGGCGAAGGGCACGGGGCGTGACAACGATCGCTGGCGGTTTGCCAATGGTCACGTACCGAAGGCACTGCAGTCCCTGGCCGGCGGTCTGGCCGCTGGATTCGGGAAGCTGGCGTCCACGCTGGCGCGGATTGAGGCGCGTCTGGAGGATGCGGTTGAGGAAGGTGACAGTGGCTTTGACCGCAGTGAGGTGGAGGACTGGCATCTGGCGGTGTCAGGGATGCGCGGACGCTGCGAATCTGCGCTGGCGCTGTGGCAGGACTACGCGGTGTCCACAGATGACGAGGAACCACCCCGGGCGCGCTGGGTAAACCGGGTGGCTATCGCCGGGCAGGAGGGTTACGAACTCTGCTGCAGCCCCATTCTTGCCAATGAGATTCTGGCAGAACACCTCTGGTCCCGCGCGGCGGGGGTCGTTCTGACCTCTGCAACGATCACGGCGCTGGGTCGCTTTGACCGCTTTATACAGCGCTCGGGGGTACCGGCAGAGGCGGTATTCAAAGTGGTGGCCAGCCCCTTCGACTACGCCAGCGCGATCTTTGCGGTGCCCGCGATGCAGTCGGACGCGGGCAATGCCGAGGCACACACCGCGGAACTGGTGACGCTGTTGCCTCAACTGTTAGTGGACAGCGAGGCCGCGCTGGTACTGTTCGGGTCGCGCCGTCAGATGCAGGCGGTGGTCGCGGGTATCGCCGGCGGGCTCGGTGAGCGTCTGCTGGTGCAGGACCAGCACAGCAAGCAGGAGATTCTGCGGCGCCATCGCGATGCGGTAGATGCGGGGCGGGGCAGCGTGATCTTTGGCCTTGCCAGTTTTGCCGAGGGGGTGGACCTGCCGGGAGACTATTGCCGGCATGTGGTGATTGCGAAGATTCCCTTTGCCGTACCCGACAGCCCGCTTGAGGCGGCTCTAGCCGAATGGATAGACAGCCGCGGTGGCAACGCCTTTATGGAAATCAGCGTGCCGGATGCCGCACTCCGCCTGGTGCAGGCCAGCGGCCGCCTTCTGCGCACGGAAAAAGACACTGGCCGGGTCACGCTGTGTGACCGGCGTATTGTCAGCCGCCGTTACGGTCGGGAGATACTCGATTCGCTGCCGCCGTTCCGACGCGAGATCGTGGGGGCAGGCACCGAGCGGGGCGGTCATCGCTGATACCAGGCCGGTTGCTCCGCCGGGGTAACCGGCCGGGCTATGGAGCATTGCCCCACCCGGACCTGCCCCCAGCACGGGCTAGAAGT
>JBHEPQ010000075.1:0-3001 GCA_046260215.1 Chromatocurvus sp. | reverse complement strand
TCGCAGGCCGCCCGGCTGGCCGCTGAATTGTCGGGCGCACCGCGCAAGGCGCTGTATGGCGAGAAGTGACTGAAGTCCCGCCCGAGCCCGTACAATGGGGGGGCGGAGTCGGCCAGACAGTCGCGTCACCTTCGGGTGCCGAGGAAAGTCCGGGCTCCACAGGGCAGGGTGCCAGGTAACGCCTGGGGGGCGCGAGCCTACGGAAAGTGCAGCAGAAAGGATACCGCCTCTGCATCAACGCCCCCGGGCGCGCAGGGGTAAGGGTGAAAAGGTGCGGTAAGAGCGCACCGCGCGGCTGGCAACAGGCGTGGCGATGGTAAACCCCACCTGGAGCAAGACCAAATAGGAATCCATGAGCCGTGGCCCACGGTGGATTCGGGTAGGTCGCTAGAGGCGGGTGGTGACATCCGTCGCAGATGAATGATCGTCCACGACAGAACCCGGCTTATCGACCGACTCACTTTAATTCTGGTTCGCCGCTGCGCGCAGCGGCACCGCTCTGTCCCGCGCCGCCAGCTATAGACGTCTTTGTGCTAACTCTTCGCCTCGCTAACAATTAAAAAGACTGAAACTTAAAGTAGTTACTTAAGAGACGTATTTAGCGCCCTGTTTTATCATCCTATTTAATCCTTCGAGACCGGCCCCGTTCGGCGGAAACTCTGCGAAAGACCATGTAATTATCTGAAATTTAAGCGTTTTTTACGCCCACCTCTGCTTGACAGAGTGTTTCCTGCGAACCTATAGTGTCGATAAGTGGTGATAAGTGGGGAATTCTGGTGTTTTGTGGAAAAACGCCAGGAGATGTGGGAGATACTGGGTGTTCCGAGGGGTGCAGCACATCAATATGGACGCGAAGGGTCGCCTGGCGATGCCGGCGCGCCAGCGCGAGCCGCTCGCTGAGATGTGTGGTGGCAGGGTGGTGGTTACCATCGATACCCAGGCCACCTGTCTTGTGGTCTATCCCCTGCCCGAGTGGGAACGTTTTGAGAGCGAAGTGCAGGCGCTTCCGGCCATGAAGCCGGCGATTCGACGCTTCCAGCGTCTGACCCTGGGCTATGCCACCGATCTCGATCTCGACGCCAACGGCCGCATGCTGCTGCCACAGTCCCTGCGTGAATACGCGCAGCTCGACAAGAAGCTGGTGTTGGTTGGTCAGGGCAACAAGCTTGAGCTGTGGTCCGAAGCCCTGTGGTTCGCCGAGCGCGACCAGGCATTGCTGGAGTCCGGCAACGACGCGGAATTGCCGGAAGAACTCATGTCGCTGACCCTGTAGGTGTCGCCCATGCATGAAACAGTTCTGTTGCGGGAGGCCGTCAGTGCGCTGATCACTCACGCCGGTGGTTTCTACGTCGATGGCACCTTTGGTCGCGGCGGGCATGCGCGTCGTATTCTCGACACCCTGGATGCCGAAGGCCGGCTGCTCGCTATCGACAAGGATCCGCAGGCAGAGGCGCTGGCGCGCGAATGGATGCAGTCAGAGCCGCGGCTTTCTTTTTACCACGGATCTTTCGCCGATCTGCCGGCCTATCTGCGGGCACATGATCTACCGCCGCTGGATGGCATCCTGCTTGATCTTGGCGTCTCCAGTCCCCAGCTGGATCAGGGCGATCGCGGGTTCAGCTTCCAGCAGGATGGTCCGCTGGACATGCGCATGGACAACAGCTGTGGCGAGACGGCGGCGCAGTGGCTGGGCCGCGCGGACGAGGCGGATATCATGCAGGTGCTGCGGGAGTTCGGAGAAGAACGCTTTGCCCGCCGCATTGCCGCTGCCATCGTGCGTGAGCGCGCCGAATCACCGATCACGCACACCGCCCGGCTGGCGCAGATTGTCAGCGCGGCCAACCCGCGCTGGGAAAAGCACAAACACCCGGCAACGCGTTCCTTTCAGGCAATCCGCCTGTGGATCAATCGCGAGCTCGATGATCTGCGCCTGCTGCTGGATTCGGCGCTTGACCTGCTGGCGGTGGGTGGACGCCTGGTGGTTATCAGCTTTCACTCCCTCGAGGATCGTATCGTCAAGCGCTACATGCGGGATCAGGCCCGCGGTGCGCCCTTACCCCGGGGGCTTCCGGTCCCCGACAGCGATCGGGTGCGGCCCCTGCGACTCGTGGGCAAGGCAGTCCGCGCGAGCGATGAGGAAGTGGCGGTCAATCCAAGATCGCGCAGCGCCATCATGCGCACGGCGGAGAAGGTTGCCTGATGGCGGTGCTGCGCACACAGGCAACGCGGGAACCGGGGGAGGGCGCCGCCGGACTGCACACCGTCGATCGGGGCAGCGCCTGGCGCTGCGCCAGCGTCATGCTGCTGTGCCTGGTGTCGAGCTTCGCGACGATCTACGCCACACACGAATGCCGTACGCTCTATGCCCGGCTGCAGAATCTGGAGGCCGCTCGCTGGTATCTGGATGAGGAATACAGCCGCCTGCTGCTGGAGCAGAGTGCCTGGGCATCGCACTATCGTGTGCAGCAGGTCGCCGAGCGCGAAATGTCGATGCAGGCGCCGGCGCTGGATCAGCTCCGGGTTCTGACGCGATGAGCCGGCGGCGAGCGCAACAGGCGTCCTATGAATGGCGCCTGTACGTCATGCTCGGACTGGTACTGGTTCTGTTTGCATCGGTCGCCGGGCGCATTCTGTTCCTGCAGGTCCTGTCGCTTGAGGGAGGGGGCGAATTTCTCCGCAGCCAGGGCGCGATGCGCTCCGTACGCAGCGCCGAAATACCGGCCTACCGCGGCCTGATCACGGATCGTCGAGGTGAGCCGCTGGCGGTGAGCACGCCGGTCATCTCGCTGTGGGCGGATCCCAGGGTGCTGACTGAGGTGAAGGATCTCGCGCCTCTGGCCGCGGCCCTCGGCACCGACCCGGACCAGCTCGCCGCGCGGCTGACGCGCTACACGGGCAGGCGTTTCATGTATCTCAGCCGGCACCACGAGCCGGATTCGGCGCGCCGGATTCTGGATCTTGGCACCCCCGGCGTGCACTGGACGCGCGAGTATCGGCGCTT
>JBHEPQ010000068.1:0-8572 GCA_046260215.1 Chromatocurvus sp. | reverse complement strand
TGTCTGATGCGCCGGCAGATACGTGGGAGCGGCCGACATCTTGGCCGATGCTGGATGAACAGGCGTCGATTCAAGACTATCTGCAATACGCAGCGCTCAACAACGCGGGCCTGAAAGCGGCCTTCAACCGCTGGAAGGCGGCGCTGGAGCGCATTCCCCAAGTTAAGAGTCTTCCAGACCCGCGTTTCAACTACACGTACTTTGTTGAAGAAGTTGAGACGCGAGTTGGCCCGCAGCGACAGAAGTTCGGCTTGATGCAGACGTTCCCTTGGTTCGGCAAGCTCCGTCTCAAGGGCGACGCGGCATCAGAAGCCGCGGCCGCCGCCGGGCAGGCATACGAGAATGCCAAGCTGGAGCTCTTCTACCGCGTCAAATTTGCCTATCACGAATACTGGTACCTGGCGCAAGCAATTGCGGTAAATAAGCAGCACCTCAAGCTGGTCACGAATATCGAGGGGGTGGCCCGCACACGATTCAAAACGGGCGCTGCACCGAACAGCGCCGTGATCCAGGCGCAGGTTGAACTCGGGAAGCTGGACGACCGGCTGCGAACTCTGGAAGCGCTGCGGGAGCCGATTGTCGCCAAACTGAACGCTGCGCTGAACCGTCCCACGCAGCTTCCTTTGCCGTGGCCACGTTCGCTTCCCGAGTTTACCGCCGCATTCACGGACGAGCAGGCCATGGAGTGGCTGGCGGAAAGCAGCCCGGAATTGCGTCGGCTCGAACACCTGGTCGCAAGGGAAGAGGCAGGTATCAAACTGGCGAGGAGGGACTACTACCCCGACATCAGCCTGGGCGTTGACTACGTGGACACGGGTGACGCACTCAACCCGGAACTGGCCGACAGCGGTAAAGATCCGGTGATGGCCATGGTCTCGATCAACCTGCCGGTCTGGTACGGCAAGTATCGTGCAGCCGACCGTGAGGCACGGCTCAGGAAGGCCGCCGTTGAGGAGGACCGCGAGGACGCAGAAAAAAGCCTTGCAGCAGACCTGCAACTGGCCTTGTACCACTTCCGGGATGCGGAACGGAAGGTCGACCTCTACAACGACACCTTGGTCCCCAAGGCGGAACAGTCCCTGCTTGTGGTCCAGCAGGGGTTCGAGGCCGGCAGCACCAGTTTCATATCCTTGATCGACGCGGAGCGTTTGCTGCTTGAGTTTCAGCTCGCGCACCAGCGCGCGCTGGCGGACCGGGGGCAACGATTGGCGGAGGTCGAGATGCTGACAGGCAAGGAACTGGTGGGACAGTGATTGGGGCGTTATGGTGCCCAAGAAAAGAGATGTTGGGTAAATATGGAGAGAAATGGGGTTGCGATTGATTGCGGTTATTGCCGTGGTTCCGGGTCTGGCGGCGGGCGGTTGCGCTTGCTGCGGAGACCATGAAGACACGTGTGCGCCTTGCGGAGCGGGTGGTGTGAGCGTAGGAAGCAGTCATTAAAAGGAAAGGATTCGGTTATCATGAAAAGTATGAAATTAGGAATTGGTCTGTTGGTCGGAGGATTGTTGGCGGGATCGTCGGCGCTTGCGCAGGGTGGCGGACATGACCATCCGGTGCACGCCGACAAGAAAGAGCCCGCAAGCCAGGAACGAAAAGCGGAAATCAAGCTGCAGACAACCTGTCCGGTCATGGGCGGCGCCATTGACAAGAACCTGTACGTCGATCATGAAGGGAAACGCATCTACCTCTGCTGCAAGGGATGCGAGGCGCCGGTAAAGAAGGATCCGGTCAAGTACATCAAAGCTCTTGAAGACAAAGGCGTAACTGTGGCCAGTCTGCAAACGACGTGTCCGGTGATGGGTGGCAAGGTCAACAAGGATCTGTACGTCGACCATGATGGCAAGCGCGTCTATGTCTGCTGCATGGGCTGCATCGACGCGGTACGGAAGGACCCGCAAATGTATATCAAGAAGTTGGCTGAAAAAGGTGAAGTTCCCGCCGCGGTTCCGCAGGCGGCGCAGAAAAACCAAGGCGCTCATGACGCGCAAAGTGGGCACGAGGGACATCAACACTAATTGAAAAAAGGCATGAGGACGAGCAGCACCATGAGCAGTCGCCTGTCAGTGTTTAAGAAGCCGCAGGTGCGGATCCTTCTGCTCGTCTTGCTGCCCGCTTATGAAGGCGGCATCATGGCGCTCTTGAAGCTGCATCTCTTGGGTCCCATGGTTTTATTCCAGAGTTGGACGCGTGGACAGAAACGTGAGCTTCAACCGGCACACTAAGGAGGACGGTTATCATGAAGAAGCCGATGGGGAGGATAAGGCCGGGGCGTTTGCAGCTTGCTGTAACTCTGGGACTCATCGCCCTGGCATTCGCGGCGGGGTTCCTGCTGCGCGGTTGTTCACAAAGCGCCCTGCCGCCTGATACCCGACATCTGACATCCGCCGAGGCCCCCGAGACCATGGTGTGGACCTGCTCCATGCATCCGCAGATCAAGCTGCCGAAGGCGGGGCAATGTCCGATTTGCTTCATGGATCTGATTCCGCTGGCGTCTGACGATGACGCTGAGGGTGGTGTGCGCGAGCTATCGGTGAGCGAAACCGCGGCAAAGCTGATGGATATCGAGACCGTGCCCGTCGAGCGCCGGTTTGTGACCGCCGAGGTCCGTATGGTGGGAAAGGTTGACTACGACGAAACGCGGGTATCATACATCACGGCTTGGGTGCCGGGCCGCTTGGACCGCCTCTTCGTCGATTATACCGGCGTCCCGGTCCAGAAGGGCGATCACCTGGTTTCTATTTACAGCCCGGAACTGCTCAGCGCCCAGGAGGAACTACTCCAGGCAATAGGCGCGGTGAAAAGCCTTGAACGCAGTGATGTATCGATCGTTCGCGACACAACGGCAGCCACGGTTGAAGCGGTCCGTGAAAAGCTCCGCCTGTGGGGGCTTACACCTGAGCAGATTAAAGAGATTGAGCGGCGCGGCAGCGCAGACGAGCATGTGACCATCTATGCGCCTGCCGGCGGAATCGTCGTGCACAAGAACGCGCAGGAAGGCATGTACGTCCAGACCGGATCGCGAATCTACACGATTGCGGATCTGTCCAGGATGTGGATCAACCTGGATGCCTACGAATCGGATCTGGCCTGGCTGCGCTACGGCCAGCAGGTGCAATTCACGACGGAGTCGTATCCCGGCGAACGTTTCGCGGGCACGATCTCCTTCATCCATCCGGTACTGAACGAAGCGACCCGCACGATCAAAGTGCGGGTGAACGTGTCGAATGAGGATGGACGACTCAAGCCCGGTATGTTCGTCCGGGCCGTGGTGGAAGCCAAAGTGGCAACCGGCGGGCGCATCATGGACACCGTATTGGCTGGAAAATGGATCAGCCCAATGCACCCGGAAGTCGTCAAGGACGGGCCGGGCGAATGTGATGTGTGCGGAATGCCGCTGGTGCGGGCCGAATCGCTCGGCTATGTGGGGGACGAGATCACGGCAGAGGACAAACCTCTGGTCATACCGGCCACCGCTCCACTGCTGACAGGCAAGCGGGCTGTTGTCTATGTAGCAGTGCCTGGGGCGGACAGGCCGACTTTCGAAGGACGCGAGATCGTGCTGGGTCCAAGAGCGGGTGACGACTATCTGGTTGCGCATGGGCTGGCGGAGGGCGACCGTGTCGTGACAAAGGGCAACTTGAAGTTGGACGCGGAGCTTCAGATCCGGGCAAAGCCGAGCATGATGACGCCGGCGGGCGGTGGCGGCAGCGGAGGGCATGCCCATGGCGCTACAGCCGAGGTGGCCGGTGAGACCGAAGCCCCCACAGGTCCTAAGGCACCCGCCATTGTGGAGCGCCAGTTGCATGATGAGGCGCCCCCCGCGGTTGATCCCGAGTTTCAGAAACAGCTCGGTGCGGTGGTGAAAGACTATCTTGAAGTACAGGTGGCATTGGCAGCGGACGATCACAGCGCGGCCGCCGGATCCGCGAAGCAGGCGCTGGAGGCGCTTGACCATGTGAATATGGGGCTAGTGGCGGGCGATGCGCACATGGCCTGGATGAAGTCCGCGGGTGAGCTGAAGTCACTCCTGCAGGCCGTTGCCGATGCGGCTGGGATCGAGCCGGCGCGGGCCAAGTTTGCTTTGCTGTCCGAGCAGATGGCCGTGGTGCTCGACCGCTTCGGCGTTGCGGAAGGGAAGCTCTTCAAGGCCTGGTGCCCGATGGCTTTTGATAACCGTGGGGCGTCATGGATCCAAAGCACGGAGGAGATCAACAATCCTTACTTCGGTGCGATGATGCTGCGTTGTGGTGAGATTCGAGAGGTGGTAGGTGGAAGGTGATAGGTGGGAAGTGACCGGAGGAGGAATAGATCATGGCGAAGTTGAACTCATTTCGGAAGTTGAAGGTGTATCAGAAGCTCAAGGCGCTTCATCTGGAAGTGCACCGAGAAACGCTGCGCTTCCCGAAGTTCGAGACCTATGAACCGGGATCGCAGGTGCGGCGCTCCTCCAACTCGGCGCCAGCGCTGATCGCCGAAGGCTGGGGAAGTCGCCACACCAACATGTACATCGAGGCCATCAATCGTGCATTGGGCGAGGTCCGCGAAACGCAACACCATATCGATGTCGCAAAGGAGAAGAACTACCCGACCGAAGAGCGCTTCAGGGAACATGACCTGCGTTACGATGAATGCGAACGCATGTTGGAGGGACTTCATCAATCCTTGAGCGAATGGAAGGGTACTACCCGCACTGGCAAGGTCGTTCGTGAAGACCGCATTGCCTACGGGGCCGAACACAACGAGCCGTCCTGGTTGGCTACCATCGCCATTACCGGCAAGGCCGAGGAGGTGTTTACATGGAACCCCTGAAGAAGGTGATTGGTGGTAGGTTTTGGGTGTTAGGAACAACTGTCAACGGAACATGTGCGTCGAAACGGAGGGCGGGCCCCCATGCCTGACACCCAGCACCCAGCACCTGACACCTCTCTTACTCCCGAACAGCGGTCGGTCATTGGTAAATTGATACGATACTGTCTGGAGAACAAGCTTGTCGTCGGGATGTTCATGTTTGCCGTCGTCTTCGCGGGCGTCCTGGTCGCGCCATTTCAGTGGAATATCGGGGAACTCGAGCGCTATCCCGTGTCCGTGGATGCCATCCCGGATATCGGCGAGAACCAGCAGATTGTCTTCACCCAATGGATGGGACGCTCGCCGCAGGACGTGGAAGACCAGATCAGCTATCCGCTGACGGTCTCCTTGCTGGGCATCCCCGGCGTGAAGACGATCCGCAGTTACTCGATGTTCGGGTTTTCGTCGATCTATATTATCTTCAAGGAAGATGTGGAATTCTACTGGTCGCGCACACGCGTGCTGGAAAAACTTAACAGTCTGCCGGCCGGCACGCTGCCCCCCATGGTCCGGCCAACGCTCGGGCCCGATGCCACCGCGCTGGGGCAGGTCTACTGGTACACGCTCGAAGGTCGCGACCCCGACGGCAATGTCACCGGCGGATGGGATCAGGAAGAACTGCGAACCGTGCAGGACTGGTACGCTCGCTATTGGCTGCTTGCGGCTGATGGTGTGGCGGAAGTGGGGTCGATCGGGGGCTATGTCAAGGAGTATCAGGTGGACGTGGATCCCGATGCCATGCGGGCCTATGGCGTTACCCTGGAACAGGTGACTCACGCCGTGATGGACGCCAATATTGATGTGGGGGCGAAAACGTTGGAGATTAACCGCGCCGAATACTTCATACGCGGCATCGGCTTCATTAAGGATCTTGAAGACATCCGAAGCAGTGTCGTCAAAGTTGGAAGCGATAATGTCCCGGTGCTTATCGAACAGGTGGCCCATGTAACGCTGGGTGCGGCAACGCGCCGCGGCGCCCTCGATAAAGGGGGGGCGGCCGTGGTCGGCGGGGTCGTCGTGGCGCGTTACGGCGACAACCCGTTGGCGGTCATTAACAACGTCAAGGCCAAGATCGGGGAGACCCGCGACGCATTGCCTGCCAAGGTTTTGATCGACAGGGATGCCGCCACCCCGGAAATTGTGTCGGCCTATGCTAAGGCACAGGGCTTTGAGGCCTATGCGGGGGGGGAACTTAACCGAGAAGCCTGGCTGGCGCACTTGCGCTCAACGCCGCGCGCGGACTGGCCGGCGTGGGCCACGCTCAGCCAGGTTACGGTAGTTCCGTTCTACGACCGCACGGGATTGATCTATGAAACGCTCGGCACGCTGAACGAGGCTATTTCGCTCCAGATCCTGGTGACGATTCTGGTCGTGCTGGTCATGGTCGTGCATCTGCGGAGCAGCGCTTTGATCAGCGGGATGTTGCCGCTGGCGGTCTTGCTGTGTTTTGTGGGGATGAAGTTCTTTGGTGTTCAAGCCAACATCGTGGCCCTCTCGGGCATTGCCATTGCCATCGGTACGATTGTCGATATGGGTATTGTCATCTGCGAGAACATACTGCGACAGTTGGACGAGGCGGCCGGGTCAAGGAACGATTCGTCGCGTCCCTCGTTCGCGGAATCTCTCGAAATTGTCCACCGTGCAGCCAGCGAAGTCGGCGGGGCCGTGTTGACGGCCGTCATGACCACCGTCGTCAGTTTCCTGCCCGTATTCACGATGATCGGGGCGGAGGGCAAGCTGTTCAAACCCCTGGCCTACACCAAAACATTTGCCCTGGTGGCTTCCATCGTGATTGCCCTGACGGTGCTGCCGCCAATGGCACACGTTTTATTCTGCGGGCGCGTGTCCGGTAGAAAACTGCGGGTGGCCTTGAACGTGGCGCTGATCGCGATCGGTGTTGTCCTGGCCGTCAAGGTATTATGGCTCGCAGGCGCGATTGTCGTCATTTTCGGGCTGTATCATCTGCTGGAACCGCAACTGCCCGAACGAATCACAAAGAGGAGCCCCGTGGCCGCGACTATTCTGGTAGCGCTCACGGTCGGTGTTCTGCTCGCCCGCTACTGGGAACCGCTGGGCCCGGAGCCTGGTTTTATCAGAAATTTTGTCTTTCTGGCGGTCATGATCGGGGGGTTGCTTGGCTTCTTCAAGGTCTTCGAGCGCTTCTATCCGGGGCTGCTGCGCTGGTGTCTCCGCCACAAAGCCGCCTTTCTCTGCCTGCCGCTCGCCCTGGCCATCGTCAGCGCGATGGTATGGCTTGGCTTCCCCAGGGTGTTCGGCTGGCTGCCCGGTCCGATATTGAAAAGTCCGCCCGCGCAATACATGGCGCACACCTTTCCAGGTCTTGGCCAGGAATTCATGCCGCCGCTGGACGAGGGTTCCTTCCTCTGGATGCCGACCACCATGACGCATGCCTCCATCGGCGAGGCCTTGGACATTCTACAGAAGCAGGATATGGCCTTCGAGTCCATTCCCGAAATTGAATCGGCCGTTGGAAAAATCGGACGGGCCGAGACGCCGTTGGATCCCGCGCCCATCTCGATGATCGAGACGATAATCAATTACAAGCCGGAGTACATGACCGGCAAGGACGGTTATCGCATCAACTATCGCTACGACAGGCAGACCGGTGAATTCGTTCGCGACGAGAACGGTGAGTTGATCCCCGATCCCAGCGGGAGGCCGTTCCGGCAATGGCGCGATCATATCCGGACGCCGGACGACATCTGGAAAGAAATCGTCAAGGCTGGTAAATTACCGGGCACTACCTCAGCGCCAAAGCTTCAGCCTATTGCGGCCCGGATTGTCATGCTTCAAAGCGGCATGCGGGCCCCAATGGGGGTCAAGGTCCAGGGTCCTGACCTGGAAACGATCGAGAAAGCGGGGCTTCAGATCGAGCGTTTTCTCAAAGAGGTGCCGTCAGTCGAGCCGGCGGCCGTGATCGCCGACCGCATTGTGGGCAAGCCGTATTTGGAGATTGTTCCGGATCGCAGGGCGCTTGCGCGCTATGGCGTGCCGATCCGCGCGTTTCAGGATGTCATTGAGGTGGCCATCGGTGGCCGCCGGCTCACGACCACCGTCGAGGGGCGTGAGCGTTTCCCCGTGCGCGTGCGCTACCAGCGGGAGCTGCGCGACAGTATCGAGGCCATGGAGAAGATCCTGGTTCCCGGCAAAGGCGGCCAGCAGATACCGATCACCGAACTCGCCGAGATTCGCTATGTCCGGGGCCCGCAGGTCATCAAGAGCGAGGATACGTTTCTAGTCGGCTATGTGGTATTCGACAAGAAGGATGGCTATGCCGAGGTGGACGTGGTCGAGCAGTGCCAGGCGTATTTGCAGTCCAAGATCGCCGCCGGCGAGTTCACGCTGCCCCGTGGCGTGAGTTACAAATTCTCGGGCAGCTATGAGAATCAACTTCGGGCGTCCCGGACGTTGGCGCTGGTTCTGCCGATTTCGTTGTTCTTGATCTTCATGCTGATTTACTTTCAGTTCCGATCCGTATCCACGACGTTCCTGATTTTCACGGGTGTGTTCGTGGCCTGGTGCGGCGGGTTCCTGATGATCTGGTTCTACGGTCAGCCCTGGTTCCTGAACTTCAGCGTCTTCGGCGTGGAAATGCGGACGCTGTTCCAGATTCGCACGATCAACCTGAGCGTCGCGGTGTGGGTCGGCTTCCTGGCGCTTTTCGGAATCGCGACCGATGACGGCGTGGTGATGGGCACGTATC